>JAYYRS010000635.1:0-3938 GCA_036126975.1 Myxococcota bacterium | reverse complement strand
ATCGACATGGCTGGGTTGGAGGCCATGGCCGAGCGGGGTGAGGTTGAGAAGATCGAGATCAAGCCCCAGGTGCACGAGTGGGCGTTCAAGAACACCACGCATGGGCCCAATGGTGGTGGTCACAGCATCATCATCCTCGCTGAGGGTCGGCTCGTGAACCTCGGCTGCGCCACCGGACATCCGTCCCTGGTCATGTCCGCAAGCTTCACCAACCAGACCATCGCCCAGATCGAGCTGCACAAGAACGCGGAGGCGTACGGTGTGAACATCATCGCGCAGCCGCAGGGCAAGAAGCCCACGGTCATCACCCTGCCGAAGCACCTCGATGAGAAGGTCGCTCGGCTGCACCTCGAGAAGTTCGGCGCCCGCCTGACCGAGCTTTCCGAGGAGCAGGCTTCCTACATCGGCGTCGGTGTCGAAGGGCCCTTCAAGCCCGAGCACTACCGCTACTGACATCGCATCGGTTGGAGCGGCGGGTCCCACGCGGAATCGCGACCGCCGCTCCCTCCGGCCGGACACCCCGGGTCGCACGTCGGCCCGGGGTGTCGTGCGGGAAGGCCCCTCACCCCGAGGACCACTCGACCCACCGCCCGCACCGCACCCAACGGGTCACGCTTCGAAGAGGTACCCGGACCGCTCGAGTTCCGCGTGCCGTTCGCGATCGAAGCGGTAGAGCGTCGGCGCCCGGTGCGCCACGCCCGTGCGCCGCCGGCCCGTGTCGATGAGCAGCTTGGTGGCCAGGACCTTGCGCCGGAAGTTCCGCTTGTCGAGGGAGCGCTCCAGCACAACCTCATACAAGCGCTGCAGCTCCGTCAGCGTGAACACTTCCGGCAGGAGTTCGAATCCGATGGGCTTGTAGCGAAGCTTGCCGCGAAGCCTCTCCCGAGCGACATCGAGGATGTGTGCGTGGTCGAACGCGAGCGGAGGCAGGTCCGCGACGGGGTGCCATGCCGCGCCCTGCGCATCGGTCCCGGGCTCCAGCCGGTGCACCCCGGGGCGCACCAGGGCGAGCCAGGCAACCGTCACGACCCGACCCCTCGGGTCGCGCGCAGGCGCGCCGAACGTGTACAGCTGCTCCATATAGGAAAGGTCTACCCCGGTCTTCTCGGACAGCTCCCTGCGCGCAGCCGAGGCCAGGTCCTCATCTTCCCGGACAAACCCCCCAGGCAGCGCGTATGCACCGGTGAACGGCGCATCTCCCCGCTCCACGAGCAGCACTTCGAGCCGCTCGTCTGCGGCACCGAAAACCACGCAGTCCACGGTGAGCGCAGGTCGGGGCCCGTCGGCGGCGTGCCTCATGGCTCGCCCTCCGCCAGCTCTGCCAGCTCCGTCGCGAAGCCGCCACTCAAGATGGGGAAGCGACACCAGGTCTTCGGGTCGAGGTTCTCGTCATCGAGGTGGATTCCGGGGGCATACCGCTCACGCTTCCACTGGTTGCGCGACCAGAGCCGGAAGAACCGGGTCACCCAGCTCCTGCGCTCGGCCACCGAGCTGTCCGGGAACGCCGCGGCCAGGACCACCATGCACTCCGCCGGCTCGAGCTTGTCGCGGATCGCCGCTCGTTCGATCGCATCCAGCACCGGGTAGGGCATGAGGTCGTCCTCGTCCGTCTGGTGCTGGTCTGCCGGACGGAGCTCCGCGGTCGGCGCGAGCGCAGTGACCGCACCGACCCCTGGGAGCGGTCCCACGCCTGCGGGGCCGTGGTCCCGGACCCAGGCGAGCCACCGACGCAGCGTCGCCTTGTCGATCCCCGATATCGGCGCCACGCCCCCCGACGTATCCCCGTCCATGGTCGCGTATCCAACCGCGGCCTCGGACCGGTTGGACGTGCTCAGCAGAAGCCTTCCTTCGATATTGGCAAGCATCCAGACGCCAGGGGCCCGGACCCGGGCCTGGATGTTCTGCAGCGCAACATCGTCCTGCTCCCAGCCCAGGGTCCGACCCTGGTCGGCGGACAGCAGGTCCCGGTAGGCACCCACGATGCCTTCCACATTCCACTCGCGATGCGCTGCGCCCAGCCCCTCGGCCACGGCCGCCGCAGCCGACCGTGTGGCTTCACCGGAGTTGGCGGTGGCCTGGTACACGGTGGCAAGGAGGCGTCGCGTCAGCTCCGCGACACTCGCACAGTCACCCACACCCGGGATGTAGACAAGGCGCTGCTTCAGCGCATCGAGGCCAAGCTCGGCCGCCGCGAGCCGCAGTCCGTAGCCGCAGAGGGCGGCGACGGCGGCCGAGTCCGCCCCCCCCGACAGGCTGACGACCCAGCCGCGGCTGCGGGACTTCCGGAGATAGTCGAGCAAGCCGAGCGCGACGGCCCGCGTCAGCTCCTCGTACTTCAGGTGGGGACCGTCCTCCCAGGCGGGGCGCGCTGCCACGGCGGCCTGCGGGTCCGCGGCGGGCCACTGCAGGCCAGCGAGCAGCGTGCCATCTGCATCGTCGCGCGGGTCACAGTGAAAGGAGACGGTGCGTGCCCGCGTCAGGCGCAGGCCATCGATGTCCACCACGCCCGAGACCACGCCGACCTCGGCAAACGAAAAGCGTGGACCGATGGCCCGGAAGACGCCGTCAGCCGCAATGTAGGCGTCGCCGTCGTAGACGATCCGCCCCGCCTCGTCGCCCACGAGATTCGCATATACGTAGGCGACCCCGAACGCCCGGCTTCCCTCCAGGACGAATCGCTCCCGGACCGCACGTTTGCCGAACGCGAAGTGCGAGGCACTCGGGTTCAGCAGGACGTCCACGCCGCGATCGGCCAGACCCGCCCCTGGACGGCGCGCGACCCAGGCCTCCTCGCAGATCTCGAAACCGACCCGTACGCCTCCCACGTCGAAGACGTAGTCGCCGATGGGCACGACCTGTCCGTCCGCAGCACGGTGCACCGTGCGGAGGTCCCTCGGCCAGGGTTGGAACCAGCGGGGTTCGTAGTGCACGCCATCGCCTGCGAGATCGCGCTTTGCTGACAGACCCACCAACCGACCATCGACCGCGAGAGCGGCGCAGTCATACACCTTGCCACGGTGCAACACCGGAAGCCCGAAACTGACGGCGATGCCGGTGGTCTCCGCAGCGAGCTCCAGCAGGAGCGACCACGCACGTCGCAGCACCCCGGGAGACAGGAAGGCGTCCTCGCAGCCGTACCCGGTGAGACACATCTCCGGCATGCACAGCAGTCCGACCCCTCGCGCTCGGGCCTGGGCCACGGCCGAGCGGATGCGTCGCGCGTTCCCGCTCCAGTCGAGCGGGGTCTGGTTCAGGACGGCGGCCCCCAGAGTCACGAGCTTCATGCCTTCCCCTCCTTGGCCTCCGCCAGGCATGCGCCCGGAGGCCCGTGCGGGCATTCGCCCTGGAACACCGCCTGCCTGGCAGGACCGTCGTGCGGTCCGCCGACCCCGGGCGCCGGACCGGGGGCCTGCAGGTATCCAAATCGTATCTCCATCCGGTCAAGGCGCGCGCCAACCCGGCGCCCGGGCGGGAATCCAGGCTCCCGGCAGTCCGCCGCGAGCCCTCCGGTCGCCGCCTGGAACGAGCACCGCTGCGGCACCCTCCTGCCCTCGTTCCCGTCCCCCTTCTCCAGCGGCTTGTTCCGCTTCGTGCGGTGGCGCACGTCCGGGATGATGCCCGACTCGATCGCCCGGCCATCTTCCCGCGGCCGTTGCACCTGCAACGGCCCGACCCCCGGATGGTCGCGGCCGTCGGAGATGCGTCGGGCTCGTGGCACCACCGGCGGGTCGTGTACGCCGCCACGCCGCGTGTCCAAGCCCGCGACGGGGACCCCGACACCCGCCCATGTGCCCGTTTGACGGAGTGGTTCCCTGCGCAGTCCGAATGCCGGGGGGTCCATTCCGGATGGCAGCATCGCGGGTCCTCCTTGCGCTATCGGTGTATAATTGACACTAAGGCAGACAGCAAGGGCGCGCCCCATTCCTGGCGCCCAATGG
>JAYYRS010000634.1:0-3491 GCA_036126975.1 Myxococcota bacterium | reverse complement strand
CTGGCGAGTCGGATCAGGTGGGGGGCCATGGTCGTCGCGACGCAACCGGAGTACGACCACCACGCCCCCAGCGCGACCTGTGGACTGTCGGGGAGCCCGGAGGTGTCGTTCACCAGGGTGCAGTCGTCCGTGTAGTAGTCGTCTTCGACCCAGGCTGCTCCGGACGGCACTGCTGTCACACCCTCGTAGGAATCCTCCAGCAGCGTGATCGCGCCCACGCAGGACGGGCCGCTCGAACCCCCGTTTAGGCGGATGATGAATCGGCGGAGAGAGATGTCCCAGTCCATGCGCGCAAGCGCTTCGGTGTCTGGGATGTCGACCTTCTGTGCCCCGTCGGGGGTGAAGCGGAAGTACACCCATGGGCTCGTGGGTGCATCGTTGATTCCGCCGGCGGTCGCGTCGACCGTGGTGATGAAGTCCTCGCCGTCCATCGTGGTCTCGACACTCCCACTGGAGGACTCATCGTCCTGGAGACCGAGCTGGAGAATCAGCGCGTCCTCGCAGGTGATGTCCTTCGGCTCGACGCATACGGGGTCATCCGTCTGCCCTGAGTCTGCGCGGTTCGCAGTGGAGTCGCCGTTCTTCGTCGCACATCCATGGAGAGCGAAGAGCGCGAAGCAGGCGACTGCGGGCAGCTTGGATTTGCGGAACATGCTCGTCCTGGGTGCGGCGGGGAACCATCGGGGCAGCGGGCCCATAATATTGAAAATGAATGTCAGTTTCAATATGGGAAGAAGTGACCCCTGCATCCGGGGGCCGAGACCCCTGGACTTCACGGAAAAACCATGGCTCCCCTGCTCTCCCTGCTGGTCGACACCGCCATCGGAATGACGCCCCAGGAGGCGATCAAGTCGCAGGCGGGCTGCCATGCAGTGACGTTCCAATATGGTGCCCATGAGCGCATGGACCCCAGCTTTCCTGGCGGTGAGAACAAGCGCTCCGAGGCCATCGAGTGGGTGTCCATCGAAGTGGATGAACCGGATCACATCCAGCTCCAGCACGTGCTTGTCTCAGGACCTGCGATGATCCGTCACTGGACCCAGGACTGGACCTTCGAGGGTCGGGAAACGATGGCCTACGCTGGCAATGACACCTGGCAGCTCGGCGTCCTTTCGAGCGATCAGGCGAGTGGTCGCTGGTTGCAGCGGGTCGACAACGTCGACGGTGCTCCCCGGTACGCCTGCAGTGCGCGGTGGGAGATTGGCGTCGGCAGTGCCTCATGGACCTGCACTGTGGACGCCCCGCTCCCGAGACGCGAACGCCATCTGCAGGAGGAATACGACATCCTTCGTCGGGAGAACACCCATCGCATCGAGCGCGATGGATGGTCGCACGTGCAGCGCAACACCAAGGTACGGCTCGATGGACGCATCCGGGTCGACCGAGCCCTCGAGCGGGGTCACAACACCTACCGGCGCATCGATGATGCACGGTGCGCTGCGGCCATCGACTGGTGGCCCACGCGCCGGGAAGCATGGCGGGGAATCCAGCTGGCGTGGGTGGAGGCGCTGGCGCCATACAGCGTGGTCTTGGTCGAGGAGTCCCGCTCGGGAATCCCGCTGTGGGTGCGGCTGTTCCTGGTCGCGCGGCGGTCTTCGGGCAAGGAGCAGCCATTGTCGGATGCCCATCAACGAGCCGCGATGCTGCTCGAGCGGCATGTTCACAACGGTGGCCCGACCCCTGCTGAACGGTCCGACTGAGCTCGGCCCCGGTCATCGAACCGGTCTGTTCGTGTCAAGAGTTCACTTGACCGTTGCTTGAGTCTGCGGCCTGCATGCGAGAAAAAGGCGGCAGGTGAGGCCCGCGACCGTCTGCAGTCCCGAGGTGACCATGCGCAAACGTACTGCCGTGATGGTGGCGGCCTGTTTCAGCCTCGTCGGATGCATGGAGTACGGGCTTCGCCAAGAACCCGGAGACGATGGGGGCGACGAAGCAATCGGGTACGCGCTCTCGCTGGAATCGGAGGACGAACAAGAGGACGAACATGCCGATGAAGGCGCAGGCGCCGGTGGAGACTCTGGTTCCGTTGACAGCGAGCCGTCGGGTGAGGAGGGCTCCGGAAGCGCCTCTCCCGACGGGGATGAGGATGCAGACGACCCCGACCCCGAGCCTGGGGCGACGTCCGACAATCCGCGGGATCCGGACGCGGGTGAGATGGTCATCAGTGAGATCATGATCGACCCGGATGCGACGACCGACCGCCTCGGCGAGTGGGTCGAGCTGGAAAATGGAAGCAGCGACTGGATCAATCTGGCCGGGCACCGGCTTGCGGATGAAGGCGTTGACGATCATGAGATCCTCGCGACCGGTCCTGGATCACTGGTCGTGGGTCCGGGTGACTTCATCGTCATCTGTGTGAGCGACGACCGCTGGGACAATGGAGGGGTGGATTGCCAGGGAACCGTGCCCTACGAGCCATGGGGCGGAGGGTTCGCGCTCGCCAACGGAGGAGACGAAGTCGCGCTCCTGAGCCCGGGCGGGGTCACGCTCGACCGGTTCGCCTATGGTGCGGGGTTTGCCCATGTCGGGGCCTCGATGGGAGTCGACCCCGATTACGCCACGGTGCATGGCAATGACGCAGTCGGCGCGTGGTGCGACCAGTGGTCGTTCCTGCCGGGGGGCGACTCCGGGAATCCGGGAGAGCCCAACGACTGGTGCTGGTAAGGCACCCGGGGCGGGCACGGTTGGGGCCCTTGCGCGCGAACGGCCTCCGGCATGGGATAGTGCAGCGGAATGGTGAAGCCACTCCGCCTACCCGGCATCTCGACCCCGGCGATGCTCGCGCTGCCTGACGGTGATGCGGTGGTCCCTGGGGTGGTCGTCGTGCACGACATCACGGGCCTCCGTTCCGATACGGTCCGACACTGCGTGCGGTTTGCCGCGGAGGGCTTCGCGGCGGTGGCGCCCGATCTGTACAACGGAGGGCGACCCGCGTGCGTGGTGCGCACCCTGACAAGCCTGCTGCGTGGCAGCGGCGAGGGCCTCGCGGTCATCGAGGCCGCGCGGTCCGCCATCGCAACGCATCCCCGGGTCGATGCATCCCGTCTTGGCATCGTCGGCTTCTGCATGGGAGGAGGCTTTGCCCTCATGGCGGCAGCCGATGGTCCCTACGCCGTCGCCGGTCCCTTCTATGGAACCGTTCCCCGATCCGTCGAGCGGCTCCGTGGTCTGTGTCCGACCCTTGCGCAGTTTGGCAGCCAGGACATCGCCTTCCGGCACCATGCACGCCGCCTCGGCCGGCATCTCGAAACCCTCGGCGTCGAGCATGAGGTGATCGTGCATGATGGCGTTGGGCACTCGTTCATGAACGACCATGACGACTCGTTTTTCTCTCTCGGACGATTCACGCCGCTGCGAGCCCGATACGAGGCGGCGGCTGAGGCAGATGCCTGGGCCCGGCTTCTCGTCTGGTTCCGGACGCACCTCGCGGCCGTGGAATAGGTGCGGGCATGGATGATGCCACCCTCCTGCTGATGGTCATGGCGGCAGTT
>JAYYRS010000633.1:0-12692 GCA_036126975.1 Myxococcota bacterium | reverse complement strand
CCGCGGGGGGGCGGGTCACGGGGCCCGGGGGGGGGGGGGGGGGGCGGTGTTGCTCGACGGGCGACCGCTGGAGACGCCGCCACCCGGGGAGTCGCTGTCGCTTGACACCACCGAGCTCGAGGACGGCCACCACACCCTCTTGATCGAGGCATGGGACCGTGCCTGGTCGCCCAATCTCCAGGCGTCGAAATACACCCTCATCGTCGACAACAGCCCCCCCGATGTCCAGCTTGCGCGTCGATCTCTGACCACCGCGCAGGGACGAGCACACGCGCTGATCGTGCGGACGACAGAGCCGGTGTCGGCCCCGTCCGGCGCATTCCGAGAGGCGCCTGTCACGTTCTTCCCGCTCGACGACAGCGGGACCCTCTGGCGTGCCCTCGCGGGCGTGCCCATCCAGGCACGGACCGGCAGGAAGGCGCTCGAGCTTCGGGTAGAGGACCAGGCCGGGAACGTGAGTGAGCGTACGATCCCGGTGGCCGTGGTTGCGGGTCGGTTCACGCGGGGCGGCACCATCCGCCTGACCGAACAGCAGATCGCGGCCCGTCGGAACGAGTCCGCCAAGAAAAAGATGCGCGCGCAGCGCGAGGCCGCCTACACCTGGGACCAGCCGGAGCAGCTGTGGGCGGGGCCGATGCAGCGCCCGATCGACGGGGGCCGCATCTCGTCCGGATTCGGTCGATATCGGACATACTCGGATGGAAAGAAGAGCCACCACACCGGAACCGACATTGCAGCGAGGACCGGAACACCGGTGGTGGCGGCGGGCGCAGGCGAGGTCCGCTTCGTCGGAGAGCAATCCATCTTCGGCAATGTCGTCATCGTGCACCACGGCCAGGGCCTGTCGACCTCCTACAACCATCTGTCCGAAATCCACGTGGACGCCGGACAGCGGGTTGCCCGCGGAGAACAGATCGGCGCCGTCGGCAGCACCGGACAGGCCACGGGGCCGCACCTGCACTGGGGCGTGGTACTCGACGGGACCGCCGTCGACGGAATGCCACTGCTGGACGATTCCCTGGGCTTGGGCGAGACGCCGCACTGGACCCATGCGACGGCTGACGGACAGCTCATTCCGCTCCGGCCAGACGGCGCAGACCCCCACCCGCGCTGACCACGACCGTAGACCGGTCGCCGAGCCGGGCCGGGCATTCTGCCTGCAGACCGGCTCCACCGCGATGCCGCCGGCCTCCGTCCTGACGGATTGCCAGCGGTCCTGCAGTATCCTTTCCTCCAGGGAGCTCTTCATGCACACCGCCACGCTCGGTCTTCCATTCCTGCTGCTGGTTGCATGCGGCGCCAAGGCAGACGGGGACGGCCCCACCGACACGGGCACGCCGGAGACCGGAGCCGAACCCACCTGGGAGAACGTCCGGGACGATGTCCTCGTGAACTCCTGCGGGTTTGGTTCCTGCCACGCACCCCCGGGTGCAGCCCAGTTCGGAATCGACGAAACGACACCCGCGGAGGATCTCGTCGCAGTACCGTCATCTCAGGACGAGACAATATTCATTGTACAACCCGGTGATCCCGACAGTTCCTACCTGGTAATGAAGCTCGAGGGAGAGGCCGGCATCGACGGCGAGCCCATGCCTCCGCCAGCGGGCGGACTCGATCCCGCGAAGGTCCAGCTCGTGCGCGACTGGATCAGCAGCCTGCCGTAGGCCCGGTGTGTCTCAATGCCCCCACCCTCAGGGGGCCCGGGGCACGCCTCTGCCGTCCACGACGAAGGGCCCTTCGGGGACCCGCTCGGGAATCAGTTCCGCCCGTTCCAGGTGCACACCCGTGGGAATGCCGAGCAGCGGCAGGAGACGCGTCCAGACATCGCCAGCCGTCCAGCCGGCGGCCCGGAGCGACCGCAGTTCCGTGCTGCCGTGGGACTTGCTCAGCTTCCGCCCATCCGGACCAAGCAGCAACGGTACGTGCAGCCACGTGGGCGGCATCCAGCCGAGCGCTTCGTACAACTCGACCTGCGTTGCGGTCGGCGCGAGCAGGTCTCCGCCCCGCACGACCTCCGTGACGCCATCGCGATGGTCCTCGACGACCACGGCAAGCGGGTAGCCGGGTGCGCCAGACCGTCTGAGCAGCAACGGGTCCTGCGACGGGGTGTGCATCTGGGGCCCCTGCGCCCGGTCGACGAAGGCGACCGGACGACGGGCCGAACGGAAACGGACTGCGCCCGCTTCCGCAGGCGCCGCCCGATGCGGACACGGGCGCACCGCGCGCTGCTTCCGGGTGCAGTCGCAAAGATAGGTCTCGAGACCCTCGATGCCATAGGTGCGCATCGACTGCGGCTGGACCTCGACGTCCCAGTGCAATCCGAGCCAGCGCAGGTCGTCGCGCTGGGCGTCCGCGATGTCGGATCGCGCGCGCCCGCGATCGAGGTCCTCGACCCGCAACAGCAGCTGACCACCCTGGTTCCGCACGCTCAGCCAAGCCGCCCCGAATGCGAGCGCGTTTCCGAGGTGCAGGTGGCCCGAGGGGGTGGGCGCGAGGCGGCCGACAACGCTCATGGAGCCGTCCCGCGCATCGGCCGCCCGAAGCGATGGGCCCGTGTCGTCCGCGACATCCCGTGGGCGCTGCGGGAACGCTGCCGGGCTGTGCAGGGTCGCGGGAGAGACATGCCGCAGCCTACCTGAACGCACCGCACCGGACCCGGCATGGCCGGGCACCCCGCCAGGTTCAGGGTAGAGCTCCACGACATCGTCGAGACCGGGTCCGCCGGCCTGACAGCAGGAGCAGCTCGATGTTTGCATGCGGTCGCCCCTCGTTCGCACCCGAAGGCAACCCGGGCAGCACGGCCCCTTCCTCGGTCGACCTCCCCGAGGGATTCCACCTGGATGATGGCTTCCTGGATGACGCATCGGCATCCAGGGTGCTGGAAGAACTCTCCGCAGAGACTCCCTGGGAGGACCACACCTTCACCATTTTCGGAAGAACCGTACCGATGCCACGCCGCATCGCCTGGTACGGGGACCACGCCTACGGGTATTCGGGCGTCATCCACCCTGCGCGCCCCCTGTCCCAGCAGCTCGATTGGCTGCGGGACGCCGTCGCGGCCGCGACCGGTCATCCCTTCAACTGCGTGCTGCTCAATCTCTACCGAGGCGGGTCGGACAGCATGGGCTGGCACGCGGATGACGACTACGAGGCGGGGCCGCATACCGGTGTGGCATCGCTGAGTCTCGGCGCGACTCGCCGCTTCCGGCTCCGGAGCCGGGACGCGGACCGCCGCAGCATCGGGATGGACCTGACCCATGGCAGCCTCCTGTTCATGGGCCCGGGTACACAAGCGGCCTGGCACCACGCGGTGACGCGGACGGCGCGAAAGGTGGGCGTCCGGATCAACCTGACATTCCGGCATCTCATCGCGACAAACATCCGCACCTGACCGCCATGCTGCGGCGCAGGCGCCATCGCGCGGAGCCCCGGGTTACGCGCGGGCCCATGCGTCATCTCGTCCTCCCCCTCGTGCTCGCCGCCTGCGGTCCCAAGTCGGGCAGCACCACTGCTTCTCCCACCGCCCCTGTTCTCGTGCCCAACGGCATCGAGCGGCCGGACATCTGTGTCTCTCCCGTTCTCGAGGCCGGACCTGTCGCCAAGGAACACAGAGCCGCCTTCTCCCGCGGCATGGCGGCCCTCCGCGCCCGACAGCTCGAGGAGGCTGCAGAGGCCCTGTCGCTCTCGGGCGACCACCCCTCCGCACGGGGTGCGCGCGCGGTCGTCGCGATGCAGCAAGGCCGCTCCACGGAGGCAAGGGAGGCCCTCCGGGACCTCGCGACGGAGTGGCCTGCCGATGCCTGCCTCAAGCAGGCTGCAGCCTATGCCGCCCTGACGGATGGCCAGATCCCGTACGGCGCGGCCCTTGCGGAGGAGGCTCGCACGTTGGCCCCTGCGCTGCCGGCGGCGATGGTCCTCCACGGTTTCACGCAGATGATGACCGGAGACGCAGAGGGTGCAGCGGACACATGGCGTGCCGTGCTCGCCATCGACGCCGATGAACCGGTCGCGAATGCAGCCCTGGCCGCCCATTACCTGCGCCTCGGCGACGCGCTGCTCGCCCTGCCGCTTCTGGACCGCGCCGGCGCGGCGGGTGTGGACGTGAGCCCCATGCTTCCGGTGGCCTACTACCGGGCCGGTGAACTGGGTCGGTACATCCAGGTGACGTCGGAGCAGGGCTGGCCGCTCGGCGACCATGGCAGCCTCGCCACGGCAGACCAGCCGGTCGCGGCCTTCCGCGCTCTTCTCGGGCTCGAAGAGGGCCAGACCCTTGTCGCGGTGCTGCATACCAGCATGGGCGCGCTCGAGTGCGAGCTGTACTGGGACAAGGCGCCGGTGACGGTCGGAAACTTCGTCGGTCTCGCCCGTGGGACCCAGCCCTGGGTGGACCCGCGGACCGGCGCACCCGGAGAAGGATCGTTCTACGCAGGCACCATCCTGCACCGCGTGATCCCCGAGTTCATGATCCAGATGGGCGACCCCACCGGAACCGGGTCGGGCGACCCCGGCTACCGGTTCCCCGACGAACTGGCGCCCGACCTGCGATTCGACCGCCCCGGCCTGCTGGCGATGGCCAACAGTGGACCTGCCACCAACGGAGGCCAGTTCTTCGTCACGGAGGTTCCGACGGCGCACCTGAGCGGACGACACACCATCTTCGGCGCCTGCGACGAGGCCGCAATCGCGACGGTCAAGCAGATCGCCCGGGTTCCGAGGGATGAAATGGACAAGCCGATCGAGCCCGTGGTCCTCGAGCGCGTGGAGATCAAGGCCCGGTAGCGTCCAGCTGGACAACGG
The DNA here is from genome assembly GCA_036126975.1 of Myxococcota bacterium. Lineage (GTDB taxonomy): Bacteria > Myxococcota_A > UBA796 > UBA796 > UBA2385 > JAYYRS01. Next base: position 7,895 of record JAYYRS010000633.1, on the reverse strand, counting down.
ACGACCCGCCGACAGTCCGCCACCCGGACGGCGTCACGGATCCGGGGACCCGCGCCCGAGAGACCAGTCCCGCGCGACGCCGCGGGCGACCCCGGCGAGGAATTCCCCGACCGCCTCGTCTGCCAGCCCGTCGGGCGGATGCGCAGCGGCGACTGGCCCCCACCGACGACCCAGGCCAAGACCCACACCTGCGATGAAGGGTCCGGAAACGCCGGAGGGGAGTACGACCGTGCGGGGCGCGGGCCCTGCAGTCCGGGCCGCCCACGCCGACCCCGCCGCATGGCCGAGTCCCGCTTCGGCGTCCACGGGCAGCGCGCCGCCCACCCACGCCTCCGCGCGTCCACCGGCGATGGCTTCAACGGCGAGGCGCTCGAAGACACAGTCGCGGTCGGCCTCCGCTCCCAGCAGGATCAGGTCCGCAAGGGAACGCCCACCCGAGAGGATCGCCGCGCTGTCCGGGGCCAGCGCATCCCCCACACCATGCCCGGCAGGGCACCCACTCGGCACCTCGGCTTGGTTCCCCCCTCGAACGGCTGCCGTGGTGGCTTCCCGGGCCAACCCGTAGGCATGCACCGCCCGGGTGTGGGGGTCCGACGACTGCAGACCCGCTTCATGTCCCTCCTGCGGAATCATCCAGGCGAGGCGCTCGCGCAGGTAGTCCCAGTCCACCGCGTCCCGCTCGAGCCGACCCGGCAACGGCTGCGCATCTGACAGGACATGCACCCTTGCCCAGAGCCCCGACGCAAGGAGCGGCGCAATCATGACGAGGGCAGCCAGCCGGCGACCCCGGGACCACAGCAGCCCCGCGACGGTAGCGAGAACCAGGAAGGAGAGGGGATACAGCGGCGCGGCGTACCGCAGGCCCCCGGCGTACATGAATCCCGATTCGGCCACCTTCACGCTGAAGCCGGTCAGTCCATAGACGGCGAGGAAGACACCCAGCAGGACGGCAGCGAGGCGCCCGAGTCCCGGACCAGACCGGACCGAGAGGGCTGCTGCGGCCGCAACCATGAGGGCCGCCGAGACCCCGAGCCACATTCCCACGCCCTCCAGCGGTATACCGAACAGGGCAGCCAGCTGCCGAGGTGCCAGGAGCGTCCAGAGCTCTGAAGGCAGCCGGAGCGGGTCCGGCACCGACTCCTTGGCTTCGTAGATCGTGTGGAACGGGTGCCGACCTGCCACGTACCACTGCGCCACCCAGCCCAGGAGACCGACCGGGATTCCAGCCAGCACGGACAGCACCCCGCGCAGTCTCTCCCGATGCGCCAGGATGCCAAGGCATCCGAGCACCAGGAAGCCCGCCGAGAAGCTCAGGTACACCGACAGCCCTAGCACCACGCCCAGCCCGAAGCGCCGCATGAATCCGCGCGGACCGAGCATGAGCGAGGCAACCAGCAGGGACATGATGCCCGCTTCGAAATGGTTGCCCCATGCGACCAGCGACAGGTGGGAGAAGGTCAGGGGCGGAAACAACCACAGCAGGGCGAACATCCGCGATGAAGCCGGACCCGCCTCCCGTCGGGCGAGCAGGAAGCCGATTCCCATCCAGCCCGCTCCCCACAGCAGAGGGATGAGCTTCCATGTGAGCCAGGTGGGCGGAAGCACCGAGAACAGGCCCATCGCGGTCACCGCGTGCACGGTGCACCCCCCGCAGTACGGTCGGTACTGCATGTGCAACAACCAAGGCAGGTCGCCGTGCAGTGCGAGCCAGGCCTGCCCCGCCGTGAAGAGCTCTTCTGCGTCGCGCTCGAGGAAGCCCGGCGCAGCGAGCATGGCACCCTGCACGGCCAGGGTGGCGAGCACCCACGCAAGGGCCTCGAGGCGGCCCGATCGAACGGTGGAAGGGGGCTGGCTCACGGCAGAACCGTAGCACCCCGGGCGCCCGGCCGTCCCCGCGACCGAACCGAGAAGGTCCTTCAACGGCTCGACATCGCCAATGCTGCGAAGAACAGGGAAAAAAATGGAATATCCGCCTTCATTTCTGCTCCGTCCGGTCCGTTCGCAGGAGCATGTCGTCATCTCTCGCCGCCATGCTGCTCTCCCTGTTCACTCCGGTCACCCACGCCGCCGGCCCCCCTGCGGTCGGGAGCCTCGTGATCACCGAGGTGATGCCGAACCCCCGCTACGTGACCCCCGGACACGGCGAGTGGTTCGAAATCACGAACGTATCGAGCGAGACGGTCGACCTCGAAGGGATCGAGGTCTCATCGTCCGGGGCTGCAGGCTTCACGATCTCCGGGGACCTCCAGCTTGAGGCCGGAGGAATCGCCGTCCTGGCATCCGATACCAACAACGCCGGGCTTCCACGGGTCGACTTCTCCTACGACGCGGCACGGCTTCCGCTCGCCAACAGCGGCGACGACCTGACCATCGGATTCGAGGGGGTTTCGCTGGACATCGCACGCTTCCGCGGCACCTGGGGTCGCGCTGCGCAGCTCAACCCTGCTGCGCTCACATCGGAAGCGAATGATGCGCGGGCCGCCTGGTGCACACCCGTGAGCGCGTACGGGAGCGGGAATCTCGGGACGCCCGGGCAGGCCAACGACAGCTGCCCCGCGAGCCTTGCGGACCTTGTTCCGGGCGACATCATCGTGTCGGAGCTGATGATCGATCCTCTCGCCACCGCACGGGGAGAGTGGATCGAAGTGCTGAATCTCTCCGACTTCCGCATCGATCTGCGTGATCTCGACATCGCAACCTCGTCCGACGTCGTGACCATCGACCAGTCCGTGGTGCTCCAGCCCGGGGACGTCGCGGTCATCGCAAACCACGCGAGTGCAAACGGAGGGCTCGGGACCGTCGACTGGGCTGCGGACGGTCGGCTCTCGCTCGACGACACCGCAGACGAGGTGCTCCTGTCCCATGCCGGCATCGAGTTCCACCGATTCGCGTACGACGCCGGCGTCGACCCGGTCTATGCGGGCACCACCCTCCGGGTGGACTCGACGATGGCGGCAGACGGTCGCCATGAGGAGGCAACGGCGTGGTGCATCACGACCGAGGTGTACCGCGGCAACGACCACGGAACGCCCGGCGAGTCCAACGGCGACTGTGGGATCGATGTCGACGGAGACGGAGTTCCGCTCGAGACCGACTGCAATGACGGCAACGCGGCATCCCATCCCTGGGCCGATGAGATCTGCGATGCCGAGGACAACGATTGCAACGGAACCGTCGATGACAGCGCCCTCGATGTGTCGACCTACTGGGTCGATGCCGACACCGACGGCTACGGCGATCCGGCGCGTCCGGTGCAGGCCTGCACGCGCCCCGACTCGGCCGCGGCACAGGGGGGAGACTGCGACGACGCCGACGCCACCAGCAACCCGGGGGCCCAGGAACTCTGCGACGGTGTCGACAACGACTGTGATGGAGAGGCCGACGAGTCCGCATCCGACGCGACCACCTACTACATCGATGCGGACAACGATGGCTACGGCGCAGACACGTCCGCGCTGGCTGCCTGTGAGGCCCCCGCCGGCTACGCCGACCGCGATGGCGACTGCGATGACAGCCGCTGGTCCGTCCGACCGGGCGCAGACGAGGTCTGCGACACCCTGGACAACGACTGCGATGGCACGATCGACGAGGACGCCGTCGACGGAGAGACCTTCTATGCCGACCTCGACGCGGACGGGTTCGGGTCGGACCACGCCAGCCTGCGCGCATGCAGCCAGCCCGCCGGCCACGTCCGCGCCGCCGGCGACTGCGACGACACGACCGCGCTCGCCCATCCCGGCGCAAACGAGACCTGCGACACGGTGGACAATGACTGTGATGGCGAGACCGACGAAGGCGTCCTGACGACCTGGTACGCCGACGCAGACGGTGACCGCTACGGCGACCCTGCCAACTCGCAGGAGGCCTGTTCCGTGCCGCCTGGCCACGTCGCAGTCGCTCGCGATTGCGACGACACCGACGCCAGCATCTCTCCTGCCGCGACCGAGACCTGTGACCGTGTCGACAACGACTGCAACGGAGTCGTCGACGAATGTGGCGGCAACACGTTCTACGCGGATGCCGATGGCGACGGCTACGGCGACCCTGCGACTGGCATCGACGCCTGCTTCGCACCGGTGGGCTTTGTCACGGACAACAACGACTGCGATGACGCGGATGCGAATCACTTTCCTGGCAACGCAGAGGTCTGCGACGGCGTCGACAACGACTGCGACGGAGAGGCCGACGAGGGCCTGGACCGGACCTGGTACGCAGACCGGGACGCCGACGGGTTCGGCGACAGCGGCGACAGCCTCGTCGCATGTGCACAGCCCACCGGGTACATCCTCGACCACACCGACTGTGACGACACGACCGCCCTGTCCTACCCCGGAAACACCGAGGTCTGCGACACGCTCGACAACGACTGTGATCGGCAGATCGACGAGAACGTCACCCACACCTACTGGCGGGACCGGGACGGCGACGGATTCGGCGCCTGGGGCTCCGACATCCAGGCCTGCAGTCGTCCCGATGGCTACGCCGACAACCACGCGGACTGTGAAGACCGCGACGAGACGGCCTACCCGGGCGGGGCCGAAACCTGCGACCAGGTGGACAACGACTGCGATGGCGTCGTCGACGAAGGGCTTGAGGTCACCTTCTACCGGGACGTGGACAAGGACGGATTTGGGAATCCGAATGCCGCGATGTCCGCTTGCGAGGAGCCCAATGGCTACGTCAGCAACCGCGACGACTGCAATGACTGGTCCAGCAGCAGCCACCCCGGCGCCGCCGAGACCTGCGACGGCTCTGACAACGACTGCGACGGCGTAGTGGACGAGGAGGGTGTTGCGACCTTCTACTTCGATGCGGACGGCGACGGCTACGGGACCGGCGCAATCACGGTCGAGACGTGTCCGGCTCCCGTGGGCTACGTCGCATCCCGCGGCGACTGCGACGACGCCGACCCCACACGCAATCCTGGCGAAGAAGAGGTCTGTGACGGCATCGACAACGACTGCGCCCGGGGAATCGATGATGGCGTGACAACGACCTGGTACGCCGACCTCGATGGCGACGGTCATGGCGATCCCGACAGCCCGGCTGAGTTCTGCTCCGATGCCGACCCGCCTGGCGGCTACGTCTCCAACGACACCGACTGTGACGACTCCAGCGCCGACAATCGCCCCTGGGCACGGGAGACATGCGACGGGATCGACAACGACTGTGATGGAGAAGTCGACAACAACACAGGCGTGGTCGGATTCATCGACGCGGACGGCGACGGCTTCGGCGACCCCGCGACGGCCTACGAGTCCTGCACGCTGCCCGACGGCTACATCAGCCAGGGCGGCGACTGCGACGATTCTGCCGACACCGTCCACCCCGACGGCACCGAGACCTGTGACGGGATCGACAACAACTGCGACGGCCAGGTCGACGAAGATCTCGACGAGACCTTCTACGCTGACCGGGACGGCGACGGCGTGGGGATCGAGACCGAGACCGTCCAGGCCTGCCTGAAACCTGACGGATACGCCGCTGCCTACGGCGACTGCGACGACGACGCTCCCCTTCGCACACCGGGCCGCGCCGAGGTCTGCGACGGGATCGACAACAACTGCAACAGCGCCGTCGACGAAGGCGTCACCGAGTCGTTCTTTGCCGACGACGACGGCGACGGGTTCGGTGACGACGACGACGCCGTGGAGGCGTGCACTCTCGCGGACGGACTCGCAGACGTCGGCGGTGACTGCGACGATGCCGACCCCACTGCCTACCCGGGCAACGTCGAGACCTGCGACGAGGTCGACAACAACTGCGACACGAGGGTCGACGAGGGCGTGCAGACGCTGTTCTACGCCGACGACGACGGCGATGGCCTGGGCGACCCCGATGACACCCTGGCCGCCTGCGAACCACCGGACGGCTACGTCACGGACAACAGCGACTGCAACGACGCCGACGGCGTGTCCGGAAACAGTCTGGTCTTCTACATCGATGCAGATGGCGATGGCCACGGCCATCCCAGCGAGACCATCGAGGGCTGCACACCGCCTGCCGGCTACGCCGAGCTGTCGGACGACTGCGACGATGCCGATCCCGACAACTTCCCGGGCAACACGGAGCGATGCGACGGACTCGACAACAACTGCAACGTCGCAGCAGATGAGGGCGCCACCAGCCTGTTCTTCGCCGACGCCGATGCCGATGGCTACGGTGAGGCGCTGGACGTCATCGACGCATGCAGTGCGCCCGCTGGCTACGTCGCCGACGACAGCGACTGTGATGACACCCAGCCCAGCGTGAATCCCGGGATGGTCGAAGTCTGCGATGAGCTCGACAACAACTGCGATGACGAGGTCGATGAAGGCGTCGCCACCGCGTTCTGGGCAGATGCCGATGTGGATGGGTACGGCGACCCGGACGTGATGATCCTCGCGTGCGATGCCCACGTCTGCGAGACGGAATGCTTCTTCGTGGAGAACGATGACGACTGCGACGACGACCGGCCAGACGTCCATCCGGGCATGGAGGAGGTCTGCGACGGCCTCGACAACGACTGCGACACGGAAATCGACGAGGACCTGCGGGGCACGTTCTATGCCGACAGCGATGGAGACGGCTACGGCGATGCCACGCGACCGGTCGAGAGCTGCGGCCCGGACGCGGTCGCTGTGACCGACAGCACCGACTGCGACGATGCGGATGCCACGGTCCACCCCGGCACGATCGAAGTCTGCGACACGATCGACAACGACTGCGATGGCGCCGTGGACGAAGACGCCGTGTGCGAGGCGGATCCATCCGATGACACCGAGCTCGTTCTCTGTTCATCGGCCGACGGCCACCATCGGATCGTCACGGGCGGCCTGCTCGGCCAGCCTGCCGCCACCGAACCCGATGAACTCGGGCCCGCTGCCGTCGCGACGTACGCAGGCAATCCCGGGTGGACCGCGCAGATCGAAGGCGCGGAGTGGATCTGGGACGAGGCGACCGAGACCGAACCCGAGGTCGAGCAGACCCGGACCATCGCGCGCTTCTTCGAGCTGGCCGACGACGCACAACTGCTCGCAGCCACCCTCGAGATCGCCGCAGACGACCGATACGTCGTCGCGCTCAACGATGACGTCGTGATCGAAGACCCGATCGGCGGCACGTTCCGACAGAGCGTGCTCATCGATCTCACCAAGAACATCGTCGCCGGGGAGAATCGGCTCGACATCGAGGTCACCAACGACGGCCACCCGGGCTCCACCGGAACCTCCAACCCGGGCGGACTCGCCTACTGCATGACGCTCAGCCTCGCGTGCACCGGAGATGACTGTGGGGATGATGACGACTCCACCGTGGAGCAGACCTACTGGCGCGATGCCGACGGCGACGGCTACGGAGACCCGCTCCGCCCCATGACGGTCTCCGCGCCAGTGATGCCGCCCGGCGTGACGGCTCCGCCCGCAGTGCCTTCTGGCCATGTAGACAACGCCGATGACTGCGATGACACCAACGCCGCCGTGAACCCGTCGGCAGTCGAGATTTGCAACCTGGTCGATGATGACTGCGACCTGGACGTCGACGAGGGCCTGACCCTGCCATTCTACGCCGACGTGGACGGGGATGGATACGGCGACCCGGCAGACGGCGTCCATGGATGTGAGGCTCCCGACGGCTACGTGCCGGACGACACCGACTGCGACGACCTCCTGAGCAGCGTGCATCCCGATATGGAGGAGGTCTGCGACGGCCTGGACAACGACTGCGACGACACGGCAGACGAAGGCCTGGAGGAGACGTGGTACCTCGACATGGACGCGGACGGATTCGGTGACGGGCATCACAGCCTGATCAGCTGCGATGCCACCGGCGACTTCGCCACGAGAGACGCGACGGACTGCGACGATGCTGAGCCGTCCGTGCATCCCCTGGCACTCGAGCGCTGCGACGGCCTCGAC
>JAYYRS010000632.1:0-5122 GCA_036126975.1 Myxococcota bacterium | reverse complement strand
ATGCCCGCGAGATCTCCCGCAACGGCAACGCCTACCGGGAGCACAAGGACAGCATCTTCGCCAATACCGCCGGCGTACCTGACGTCCGGGGACTCGAGACGGGCGACACCGACACCCGCCACACCGTCCAGGGCAAGACGGGGTTCGTCCTCAATCCCGTCGGTACCGGCGTGTACACGCGGCCGAGCATCCGACTGCTCTATGGCGTGCAGTACTCCAACCAGAACAATGCGTTCGGCAACAGCTTCGTCGACACGCTCGATCAGTACAACGAGTTCGGCAATGTCGAGCAGCACCTGCATCACGTGGTCGCGCTCGAGACGGAGGCCTGGTTCTGATGGCACGTCGACCCAATCCGGGGCGAACCGCCCTGCTCGCGCTCACGATGGCTGGCTGCATGAAGCAGCCGGGCGTCCTCAAGGCACCCTCCCCGATGGACGCCACGCTCATCGGGGTCCTCGATCCGCAGGACGGCGGGCCGGTCACCGGGCTCCCTGCCAGGGTGACGGACCGCGTCAGCCAGGCCCTGGCCGCACGAGACCTCACGCCTGAACCGCTCTCTACCGACGCCTTCGCGAGTGATTTCGCAAACCGACGGGTGACCAAGCAACGAATCGCCTGGCTTGCCCAGGGTGCGCGGGATGCGCAGGTCGTCGTGCTTATCGAAGCCGAGGCGCTCTACTACTCGCAGATCGAAGGACGGAATCGATGGACCGTGGACGTCACGGCGACCGTGACCGACCCGAGCAGTCCCGAGAGCGCTCTCACGAGCACCTTCGAGGTCCCGGTCATCCTGCAGTTCGTGCATGAGAAGGAGCCTCGTGCGCTCGAGGAGGCCGCCCCCATCATCGAGCGGCAGGTCGGTCATCTGCTCGACCAGTACATCGGCGCCCTCCGCAGCGAGGGCTGAACCGGCGCCCTGCGGCCGGTCCGGTCCGGTCGGTCTGCCCCTGGTGGACCGGATTCGGATGGACGAACGGACAGTTTCGGACCGACGGTCTGATCCTGCAGCCGATAGCGTTCCTCCATCCCCCCGAGGTCCGGCATGCGCATCCTTCACACCAGCGACTGGCACCTGGGCATCCGACATGGTCCGGCCTCGCGCGCCCCGGATCACGCACTCTTCTTCGCGTGGCTGCGCGACCACATCACAGAGACCGCCATCGACGCGCTCGTGATCGCCGGAGACATCTTCGACACCATGCAGCCCTCTGCGGAAACGCTGGGCCATTGGTTCCGGTTCCTTGCGGGTCTGCCCGACACCGGACTGGCGCAGGTGATCGTCGTCGGGGGCAACCACGACAGCGCAGCCCGACTCGAGGCGCCGGCAGCCGTACTGGGCGCGCTCGATGTGCACGTCGTAGGAGGACTCGCCGCCGCAGAGACCGGTCGATCCCGAAGCATCGTGCCCCTCCGCGACCGGGCGGGGACGGTGCGTGCCGTCTGCCTCGCCATCCCCTACGTGCACGAGTTCAGACTGGGCGTGCGAACCACCGACCTCGACACGACCGCCACCCGGCAGGCGTTCCGGGACCGCTTCTCCATGCTGTACCGGCAACTCGTCAATGCCGCGAGAGAGCAGCATCCCGGACTGCCCATCATCGCCACCGGCCATATGACCATCGGCAGCCAGGCGCGGCGGGAGGACTACCCTCACGAGATCCATCAGGTCGGAACCCTGGACGCACTGCCTGCCGACATCCTCGACCCACGGATCCAGTACGTCGCACTCGGCCACATCCACCGACCGTACCCCGTCGATCCCGAGCGCCGGGCCTGGTACAGCGGGAGCCCCATCGCATTCTCCCTGCCCGAGGCCCGGGTCACGCGAAAGGTTATCCAGGTCGAACTCTCGGCGGACCCCGAGGGCAGTCCGACCGTCACTCCCATCTCCGTTCCCCCTGGTCGCGCCCTCCAGGAGCTGCGAGCGGGACCCGAAGCGCTCCTGGATGCGGTGCGGCGCCTCCGGTGGACCGAACCACTCCCACCGCTGTTGTTCTGTCGCGTCGTCGCAGACGCAATGCCGCCGGACCTTGGCGGCCGACTGCATGAGGCCCTCGCGTCCCATCCGGAGGACGCGCGTCCCCTGCTCGCCGAGCTCCGGCAGGAGCGGACCACTTCTGCTGTGCCCACGGATGGCGACACCCCCCCGCCCCGCCTGGATGAACTGCACCCAGAGCAGGTCTTCGAAACGCTTCTTGCCAGTCGTGGACTGTCCCAGGCGTCGGACCTGCGGGCCGCGTTCGCGCGGATCGCCTCTGCGGATCCCCGAGACTTCGACGCCATGGTGGTGGCCGCCACGGAAGGCCGGACATGAAGCTTCATCGCATCGAGGTCACGAACCTGAACAGCCTCTATGGAGAACAGTCCGTCGACCTGGACGATGATCTCGACGGCGCAAGCTTGTTCCTCGTCCAGGGACCGACCGGCGCCGGCAAATCCACCTGGATGGACGCCATCAGCCTCGCGCTGTTCGGACCCACACCGCGGCTGGGCGCGTTGAAGAAGGGCGCAGCCGTGGCCGAGCAGGTGATGTCTCGCGGCACCGGGGTGTCCCGCGCCGCGGTGGTGTTCAGCAAGTGGGAGGCGGGCACGCGGGTGCGATACCGGGCGTGCTGGCTCGCGCGCCGCGCCCGGGAGAGCGCCGGCGGCCGGATGCAGGCGACCGAGCGCAGCATCGAGCGGCAAGCGGCCGATGGCGATTGGGACACACTGGTCAGCGACACCCGCGGAAAGTTCGTCCGGCCTGTTTTCAAGGAGGTCCTCGAGGGTTTCACTCCCCAGGACTTCCAGCGCTCGATGCTGCTCGCCCAGGGTCGTTTCGATGCAATGCTGCACGCAAGACCGGAAGAGCGGGCAGAGATCCTGGAGCGTCTCACCAACACGGCGGAGTACCAGGCGCTTGGCGAGCGGGCCGCGCGGATGCGGGCCGCGTGGAAGGCACACGTGGCGCAGCGCCAGGCGCAGGTCCAGGCGATCTCGCCGATGGAGCCCGAAAAGCTCGAGTCCGCGAGAGTCGAGGTCGTCAGCGGCCGCGAAGCGCTGGCGTCGCACGATCAACGAATCGCCCAACTGACGACCTGGAGGGCATGGCTGGACCAGCACCAGCGGCTGGTGAAGCGGGCAGAGAAGGCCGCCCAGGCGACAGCAGATGTTGCTCGCCAGCGAACCGAGACCTCCCGCGAGATGGAGGCACTGTCCGCACACGAGCGACTCGAGGCGGGCTTTGTCGCCGAGGATGCCTTGATGCGGGCGACCCGGGAGCATGAGGCTGCGTCCGAGAAGGCGATGCGGGCCGCCGAGCGCGTCCCAGCCGCCGAGGAGAAGGCCGCGACCGCCGAGGAGATGGCACGGAAGGCCAGTGGTCTCTTCGAGGCGGTCAACGCTGCGACCATCCGGCTCCAGTCCACCCTCTCCGAAGTACATGACGCCGTTGCCACACAGGAGGCCATGCAGCGCGCTCTCGACGCCGACCGGAGCCGTACTGCGGCTGCCATGGCGCTGGCAGAAGCCCGAACCACAGAACTCACGGCCGCAGATGCTCGGCTCCAGACGGCCCGCATCGCAGCAAGCGAGGCCAACGAACAGGCTGCGACGTGCTCGCGGGATGCCGGACTCCGCGACGCCCTGACCGGGCTCCAGCGGTCGCATGCTGCGTGGGCCCGGATCCAGAAAGACATCCTCCAGGAGCAGCATCAGCACGAGCGGACCCGCACAGAACACCAGACCCGCAAGCGCCACCATGCAGAACGGGCTTCAGAGCATGAAACCAACGCAGGTCGCCGACTGTCTGCAGCAGAGGAGGAAGCCCGCCGCAGCGCGGAGGCACGGTCGGCGGCCCTCGGCGACGACCCGGCCGCGACGGTCCGTACACGCCTCCGCGCCGCGACCGAGGCTGCAGTGGCCCACCAGAGCGCATTGACGGACATCCACGGACTCCTGGCGGGCCTGCAGAAGACGGAATCTGCCGTCCAGGCCGCACGACACCATCTGCACGAGCGAACCATCGCGTGCCGGGCCGCCACGAGCGCGACGGAGGAAGCCGCCCGCGAGCTCGCGCACGCAGAAGCTGCACTCGTCACGGCAGAGGCGGTACTGGAACCACTGCAGCGCATCATCGGACTCTCCAGCGAGCGCGCGCAGCTCGTGGAGGGGGAAGCGTGCCCGCTCTGTGGCAGTGCCGAGCACCCGTTCCGCGAAGACCCCGTCGCCCGCGCACGAAGCGAGGCGGCAGAGGCAGAGGCCGACCGCGCACGGACGGCGAGGGATGCCAGCCGGAACCGACGGGATGATGCGCAGGCCGGAGCGAGCGGTGCCCAGCTTCTTTCGGCCCGGGCCGAGGCCGAGATGCAGGGGGCGCGCCACAACGTCACCGCTGCAGAGCAGGCCCGAGACGCGGCAGAGGCCGCTGTTCGCTCCGCCCTGCAGACCCACTCGATTCCCGACGACGACCCGGCGCGGACCCTCCGCAAGGCGATGGCCGACGCCCAGGCAGCGACCGATGCAGCGCGCGCAGAGGAGCGAGCCGCCGCGGCCCTCCTGGATGAGGCTGACACGGCGGCACGAGCACTGGCGAAGGTGCGGGAGGAGACCCAGGCCGCGACCTCGGCTCTCATCCGGGACGCCGGTGAGCTGAAGGGCGTCGAGGACCGGCTGGCCGCCGAAGCCGTCCAGCTTGGCGAACGCCGTGCGGCGGCCGCGGCCCAGGCAGCCCGGCTCGTGGACTCTCTCGCGGATCACGGTATCGATGCGCCGGATCCCACGCTCGCCCTCCAGGCGGCGGAGACCCGGGTCGAGGCGCTCCGCAAGGCAGAAGCGCTCCAAGATCGCTGCAAGGCGGCCACCGAAACGGCAGAAGCCACGGCGACGGAGGCCCGGAAGGCAGCGGCGGCAGCCGAGGCCCATCTTCAACACGCCCGGTCGGAAGAGGCATCGGCATCGGAGAGGCTCCAGCAGGCCCGCGCCGCCGAACAGACCGCGCGCGCCATCCTCACCGAGGCCTGGTCCACAGCGGGAGACCTCGACCTGCCGGGGAGCCCACCGCGTCCCGATGCAAGCGGGTCGGTCCCGATGCTCCGCGCCCATCAGGACGAGCGAGAGGCAGCAACCCGCAAGATGAAGG
>JAYYRS010000631.1:0-7741 GCA_036126975.1 Myxococcota bacterium | reverse complement strand
GCCTGTCGCAGCGGCGACGCGAGCCGCGGCAGGTGGGCGTCTCGTGGGGCCCCGAAGGCCGCGCCAAGCAAGAAGGCGGCGAAGTGCATTTCCACAGGCTAATCCCGAGCCCATGGGTCCGCTGCTTTCCCCAAGGTTCTTTGCGCGCAGCGCCGCGGATGTGGCGCCGTCCCTGCTCGGTTGCCTGCTGCATGCCGAGCCGGTCACTCTGCGCATTGTCGAGACGGAGGCCTACCGGCAGAACGACACGGCGTGCCATGCCCATCGGGGCCGTACGCCACGAACAGAGCCGCTCTTCGGGCCGCCTGGCCATGTCTATGTCTACCTCTGCTACGGAATCCACCGGCTCGTGAATCTCGTCTGCGAGGCGGAAGGTGTCGCCGCTGGCGTGTTGATCCGAGGCGCCACGGTCGTCGCAGGCGAGGCGCTGGTCCGGACACGGCGTGGCGGGCGGCTGGACCTCATCGGACCCGGCAAGGTCGGACAAGCCCTCGGAGCCGAGCTTGGGTGGACCGGCCGTCCCTCCGGAACCCTGCTCTCCGTACATGCGGGAAGCGTGGCGCCGACCGAATGCATTCGTCGGGGGCCGCGTGTGGGCATCGACTATGCCGCTCCCGAAGACCGGATGCGTCCTTGGCGCTTCCAGCTGGTGCCGTCGTGAGGGGCGTGCCGGGTCTCCTGCTGTCCACCCTGGGCGTCGTCGCCTGCACGGATTCGAATGTCCCCGTCCACGAAACCATCGCACTGATCACCATCGACACATGGCGGCTGGACCACTTCTCTGCAGACCTCACCCCCAATCTCTGGGCCCTGGCCGCTCGGGGCGAGCGCTATGCGAACGCGTGGTCGCCCATCGGCCTTACGTCTCCGTCGCATGCCACCATGCTCACTGGGCTGCAACCCTGGGAACACGGAATGGAGGCGAACAACCACCACGGCTACCGGCTTCCGGACCGCACCGTCACCTGGCCCGAGCGGGCACCTGCCGGTACGCAGACTGCGGCGTTCGTCAGCGCCTTTCCCGCCGGGCCGGACGGAGGCCTCGGGCAGGGGTTCGGCCTGTTCGATGCCCCCGAGACCGGAGAGCGCCCGGGCACGATTGCCGTTGAACGCGCCCTTGCCTGGCTGCCCGATGATGCCCCGGCATGGTTGTGGGTGCACATCTATGAGCCGCACGGCCCGTATGAGGGGACGGGCCCCAACGACACCGTGCGCTACGCGCAGGAGGTCGCCGCGGCAGATGCTTTGCTGGCGCCCCTGCTCGAAGAGCTCCAGACGAGGCGGGCGCGGATCGTGGTGGCTGCGGACCACGGCGAGGTGCTGCTCGAAGAGACCTGCGGCCGCCAGCACGAGCGCTCCGTCTCCGACCATGTCCTCCGCGTGCCGCTCTTTCGCTGGTCGTCCGGAATGGCTCCCGCCGTGCGCACCGAACGGGTCGGGCTCGACATCGTTCCGAGCCTCCTGGATGGCACGTCCTGGGGGCGTGCGCCGCTTGTGGCCCGTTCCGCCACGGTGGCAGAGAGCGGGATCTGCGAGTCGGGGTGTTCACCGGGGTGTTCGCCGCCCGGTGTGCTCGGTCGGGATCGGGTCGTCATTGATGACGGAGGTCGGTGGGTCCATCGGCCGGGTCGAGGGACGTTCGTCGAGGGCCGCCCGAGTGGCGCACATCGAGCGCTGCTGGATGCCCTGCCGGCCGTGCCTGCGCCGGGAACCGTCGCCGACACGGATGAGCTTCGTGTGCTGGGGTACACGGCACCGAGCGCTGGGCTGCCGCCCGCGCCGTAGAATGGAGTGCGGCGGCGCCCGGTCCCCAGTTCAACTCCTGCCGCTGCGCGGACCCTTGGAGTTCGGTTTCCGAGCGGCCTTCTTCTTGTGCAGCGGCTTGACCCGCGAACCCTTCGGGCGCGCGAATCCCTTCTTGTACTTGAACGTATGCCCGGCTTCTGCGGCCGGTTTGCCTTCTGCGATGTCCTGGAGCCGGGCGACCTCTTCGCCCGTCAGGGGTCGGACGTCGCCGCGCTCCATTCCGCGGATGCTCAGCGTGGCGAAACTCTCCCGACGCAGCTTCGAGACCGGGTGGCCGATCGTTTCAAACATCCGACGAACCATGCGGTTGCGTCCTTCCGTGACGGTGATTTCGACCCAGCAGTTTCCGGAATCGGTCCGCTCGACCACCCGCAGCCGCGCCGGAGCGGTCTTGCCGTCGTCGAGATGAATGCCCCGGCGGAGGCGCCCCAGCTTCTTTGCGTCCGGTTCCTTCCAGATCTTCACGAGGTACCGTTTGGGGATCTCATTGCGTGGATGGGTGAGCGCGTTCGCGAGCCCACCGTCGTTCGTCAGCAGCAGTGCTCCCTCGGTGTCGAGGTCAAGTCTGCCCACGGGCTCGACCCGCTGGGGGAGGTGCTCGACAAGGTCGAGTACGCTCTTCCGGCCACCCGGATCGTTCCGTCCGGTGATGGTGCCGCGGGGCTTGTACATCAGGTAGTACACGGGTCGCGGCGGCGGAGGCAGGGGCTTTCCATGGACGCGGATGTCTTCGAGGCCAGTCACGGGCGTACCAGGGTGGTAGACGACCTCGCCGTCGACCTGGACGTGTCCGTCCTCGATGAATCGCTCCGCCTCTCGGCGGCTCGACACGCCACGGCGGGCAATCACCTTTGCAAGACGCTCGGTCTGGGACATGCCGGCCTCCGGGGCGTTCATCCCGAGCCGGTATCTCGTCGGAGCGACGAGTGCCGTCGGCGACCGCGCGGCGATGCCGCGACTCAGCTCTCTGGCTGCGTGCCTTCGTCCTCTGGACCACCGGGGTCCGGCGGGAGACGCAGGAGCGGTGTCGCGGGAGCTGGCGCCGTATCCGGTGCGTCACTGTCCTCGTTGGACGCCTCGAGGGGCTCATCGGATTCGGGGAAGAGACCCGGGCCCAGCCGGCCGTCATCCCGCTGGAGCTCCCGAAGGTCTCGAAGTGTCGGAAGGTCTGACAGGTCGCGGAGTCCGAACAGCTCGAGGAACGACGGCGTGGTGCCGTACAACAACGGGCGGCCCGGGTCGGATGTGCGGCCGGTGACCTGCACGAGCCCACGCTCGACCAGCATCCGCAAGACCCCGCCACAGTCTACGCCGCGGAGCTGCTCGACCTCGGAGCGGACACATGGCTGGCGGTAGGCAACGATGGACAGGGTGTCCAGGGCAGCTCGAGACAGGCGAACGGGGCGCCCACCGCGCATCGCAGCGACCCATTGTCCGAAGCGAGGGTCGGTTCGCAGCTGCCAGCCTTTGGCGACCTCCACCAGTCGGATGCCACCCGGGCCGCGACGGAGGCGGTCCCGGATCGCAAGCAGCGCATCGTGTACGGCGCTCTGACCAGGGCTGCCCAGCCATTCATCGATCCGCGCAAGCTTCATGGGGCCGTCTGCAGCAAACAGCAGGGCTTCGGTGGCGCCTTCGAGCAGGTGGGCGGGCGGGGAGCGTTGGCCGGCTTCGTCTGCTCCGTTTGACTCGGTCTCCGGTGTGGCGGCCATCGGAGCGGGAGGTCGGTCGAGGCGAGGAAGCACGATGACGTTGTCGGGTACGCCCGCGCCGTCGGTATCCTGCCCCGCATCGCCCGGGCCGTCCGCAGGCGGGCGGCCGTCGCCGCTCACCCGGCACCACCGGTCAAGAGCCGGAGGTCGATGGCGTCACGCTCACCAAGCCCGAGGACCTGGACAGGGCCGAGGTGCTCGTCCTGGGAGACATCGATCATCCCGAGACGGGCCATCTCGAGGGCCGCGAGGAATGCTGCAACGCGTTCTTCGGGACGGCGGAGCATGCGGAGGAGGGCGCCGAGGTCGCGCTCTCCAAGGTCGACCCGCTCCAGAAGCCACGTGGCCATGTCCTCGATGCGAACTGGCTCCCGGACGATCGCGTGGGCACGCGGCGGCTCGGACTGCCGCTGCAGGACGCCGTAGAACAGCTCGAGGAGCCCCAGCGCGTCGATCCCGGGCTCGATCGGCCGGCCGCTGCCGTGCACGGCCGGCTGCTGGCGGGTGAAGACCTCACGGCCAACCATGGCGCGGCTCTCGAGTGACGCAGCGGCCTCGCGATAGCGCTGGTACTCCATCAAGCGCCGATGCAGTTCGGCCTTCACGGAGTCGACCTCGTCGTCCTCGTCAAGGGCAGGTTTGACGTGACGCGGGAGGAGCTCCCGGGACTTGAGCCAGCAGAGGGTCGATGCCATCACCAGGAAGTCGGCGGCGACGTCCAGGTCCAGCGCCTCCATGAGATCAAGCTGGGCCAGGAACGCATCTGTGATAGGTGCGATCGAGACCTCGCGGAGGTCGACGCCGTCCTTGCGGACGAGGAAGAGAAGGAGCTCGAGAGGTCCGTCGAAGACCTCGGTCCGAACTGCACCGGTACGGGGGTCGCAGGCAGGCAAGGGGCGGCCGTGGGCGGGAGGCGAAGGAGGGGCGCGGGGAGCGCAGTCAGGTCTGGGGCCGACCGGGGATGGGCAGCGCGTCCAGATGGCCGGATGGTAATGAGTCGACGGCTGTGGATCAAGGACCCTTGCGGATTCTCGTCGCAAAGCATGGTGCAGCAAACGCGGCGTTGCGCTGCTGATCTACACCCTCGCCGCATGAGATTTCTTCAAGATATTCCTGGCGGTGTGCCCGGTGCACGGTGCGGCGTGCGGGGCGCCGCATTCCGCGCGCGGCCGACGGCTGCCTTCGGGTGTGCAGGAGACCCCCATGGCCGGTGGGGAATCCCCCCAGCGCGCCGCCGCCGCGGGCAGGACGTGGATGCACACCGGCGGCTCCGGACGGGCCATCGGCATCGCATGGACACCCGGCCGCTGCAGGAGGCCCGGAGCGGACGCGGACTCAGCGATCCTGCGCAGGCAGGTGAAGCCGCCGAAGGCGGGCCACCGCATCGATCCGCGCCTCGGCGACCCGGTTGGAGGCGGCTGTGGTCGTGATGCCCTCGGCGCGTGCGAGGTTGATGATCCGCTTCACGGTGTCGAAGATGCTCGCAGCATCGGCCATCGCCTTTTCGGATGGGAGACCCTTGAGCTCGGCGTAGACGTTGATGAGCCCGCCTGCGTTGATCACGTAGTCGGGTGCATAGATGATGCCGCGCTCCTCCAGCGCTGCACCATCCGACTCCTCGTCATCGAGCTGGTTGTTTGCGGCTCCGGCGATGATGGGCGCCTGGATAAGCGGAATGGTTGCCCTGTTGATGACGCCACCGATGGCGCAAGGCGCGAGGACGTCGCAAGGCATCGCGTAGAAGTCATCTCCATCCACGATCGTCGCGCCAAACTCTTCGACCGCACGCGCCCGGTTTCGCTCCGAAATATCGGTGACAACCAGCTTTGCCCCTCCCTCGTGAAGGTAGCGGGCGAGGTGGTAGCCCACGCTCCCGACTCCCTGGATGGCGACCGTGCGCCCCGCGACATCAGGGCTTCCAAATGCGACCTCGAGGCAGGCGCGCACGCCGTGGAAGACGCCCCAGGCAGTCACTGGAGACGGGTCGCCGCTGCCTCCCTGGTAGGTGGCGGCACCGGTGACCCAAGCGGTCTCCCGCCCGATGTGGTTCATGTCCTCCACGGTCGTGTTCATGTCCTCGGCGGTGATGTAGCGGCCGCGCAGACTCTCGATGTGCCGCCCGAAGGCCCGGAACAGCTCCTCCGACTTGATGGCGTTCGGATCGCCGATGATGACGGACTTTCCGCCGCCGAGGTCGACGCCCGCCACGGCGGCCTTGTAGGTCATTCCGCGAGACAGCCGCAGCACGTCCCGGACGGCGTCCTCCTCACTGGCATAGTTGTAGAGTCGGCATCCGCCGAGCGAGGGTCCGAGAGCCGTCGAGTGGATGCCGATGATCGCCCGCAAGCCGACCTCGTCGTTGCGGCAGAAGACCAGCTGCTCGTGGCCGAGCTCGGCCATCTCGTCGAAGATGCTCATGGGGTGCTCCGGGATGCTCGTTGCTTATCGGGTCGGGACGACATCCGGGAGGGGGTGGACAGGTTGTCTGACGATGGGTTCACCAGGCCTGTGGGGGCGCTGCCCGACCCGCTCCGGCTGGCGGTATCCGCGGCCCGCGCCCCGGGTCGTTTCGGCGAGTCGAACCGGGCATCCTGCGCGGCTGGAGCGCCGGCTCAGTCTCGCTCGCCACTGCCGGGATTCCGGTCACGGAGACGAGATGTGTCCACGTCGTACTTCGACAGGAGCTTGTAGAAGTTCGGCCGCTGCATCCCGGCGTGCTCGGCAGCGAGTGTCTTGTTGCCGTTCGCCCGCGCGAGCTGGTGCTGGCAGTAGGCCTGGGTGAACTCGGCGACCAGGAGGCTTTTTGCCGCGGAGTACGGGGTGTCCATGAGGGGGGCGTAGGGCGCAGGGCCGGTCGCCAGGCTCCTCGCCGATGTGGCCGTGGTCCGGCCGGGAGCTCCGGGCTCGATCGGGTCGTGTGCGGGCTCGAAGCGCAGGTAGCGAGGTTCCAGGTAGCGACGTCGGCATCGAGCGACCGCAGAGCTGATCACGTTCTCCAGCTCGCGAACATTGTTCTGTCTCCACGAGTGGGTCTGCAGACGTGCGAGCGTCTCCTGGGGGATGTGGCGCACCGGCCGTCCGTACTCCTTCGAGTAGCGGTCGAGGAACCGGTAGGCGAGCAATGCCACGTCCTCCGGCCTTTCTCGCAGCGCGGGTACCCGCAGGGTGAACCGGTTGATGCGGAAGAACAGGTCCTTGCGAAAGGTGCGACCCTTGACGGCTTCGGCGAGGTCCTCGTTGGTCGCGCAGATGATCCGTCCTTCGAACGGCACCGGCTTGACCGAGCCCACCCGGCTGTAGCGCCACTCCTGGAGCAGGGTGAGGAGTTGCGCCTGGACTTCACCGTCCAGGAGGCCGAACTCATCGAGAAAAAGCGTGCCTTTACCGGCCTCGCCAAGTGCGCCTCGCTTGGTATCGACTGACGTGAAGGTGCCCTTCTCGGTGCCGAACAGGATCGGTCCGATCCGCTCCCGATTGAGGGCCGCACAGTTCACCTCGACCACCCGGTCCTGGGACCGGCCCCAGGCCGCATGCAGGGCGCGAGCGGCATGGGATTTGCCCACACCGGACTCCCCAAGCAGCAGGACGACCCGCGGCCCGGCCTCCGCGATGTCGATGAGGTCGCGCTTGAACTCCCGCATCGCCTGCGACTTGCCAAGGAGGGTGCTCAGCCCCTTGCGAATGTGGGGGTCGGCATAGATGTCGTCGTCGTCATGGTGTTCCTCGGCGCGCTCGGCGCGGCTGATCTGGACAAACTCCCGGATCGTCGGAAACAGGGACTGGTCGGGGTCTGCAACCGACCCCTTCTCGAGGTACTGGCGCGCCCCGGCCTGGAGCATCTCGAACCCGATGCTCCCGTCGCCATGCCCCGTGAATCCGATCACGAACAGATTGGGGTCCAGGTCCAGCAAGCGGGTCGTAAGCTCTGCACCGTTCGTGTCGGGCAGTCCGTAGTCCACGAGGACAAGGTCGTACGGCGGTGCGTCCATCGCCGCCAGAGCACTGTCGCCATCTGCTGCGGTCTGGACGGTGTACCCCTGCATGCGAAGCAGACGTCCGAAGCTCCGAAGCAGTCTCGGGTCGTCATCGATCAGCAGGATTCGGGCCGCGGTCGGCATGGTGTGACGCCCCCCCGCGGCCCCCTTGCGCCGCGACGCGTGTAGAGTACCCCGCATGGACGACGCGCTGGTAGCCCGGTGGCGTGCCGGGGATGCGAAGGCCTC
>JAYYRS010000630.1:0-6252 GCA_036126975.1 Myxococcota bacterium | reverse complement strand
CCGCCGGGCGGCAGCGGGAGCGGCTCCAGCGGCGCAGGTGCGGGTGGTGCCCGCGCCTCCGGCCCGCGGCGCACGGGTCGCGCGGGTCGCGCGGGCAAACCCGGCGTGCCAGGCGGGCCCGCCGGTGCGCCCACGCCACCGGGGCCTGGCAGGACGCCATCCGCGCCATCCGCGCCATCCGCGCCGGGCGCACCGGGGGCCGGCGAGGCGGGCGTGGCCGCGGGCCGGGTCGGCACGGCGGCGGCGGAAGGCAAGGCGGTGGGCGCGCAGGCCGGCCGCGCGGAGGCGCCGACAGCGGGTGGTGGGGAAGGCACGGCGACGCGGGCGGCAGGCAAGACGGAGACCGGCGCTCGGCAGGCGGGGAGCCGCGGCGTACCCAGCGCATCTCCCGACGATGCCTCCGCGGCGCGCACCGCAGGCGGCGGTCCGATTCTCCAGGGACCTCCGGAGTCCGCCACTCCAGCCAGACCCGCGGTGCCGTCGTCCGGTCTTGGACAGGCGCCGGGCGACGCGGCGCCGGACCTCCGAACAGACGGGATCCAGCGCGACCTCGCCTCGGGGGTCGAGGGCGAGGGTGCCGGCCGCGACAGCGTGTCACCCCGAGGGACAAACCCGCTGGACGCCAGCGATGTCACGGGCGCAGATGGGGTCGCTGACGCCAGGCCGGACCTGGATCCGGAGGACATCAAGCCGACCGTCAAGAAGTAGCCGGGGGTAGGACGCGCCGGCTGGCGCGTCACCGGGCGCGAGTGGGCAGGCCCAGTTCGGCGCGCAGCATCTCGCGTCCCTCACCCGCCTCCTGCCAGTAGGCGGTCCGCATGAACCCGCTGAGCCTCGCCTGCTCCCCGTCTTCGCCCTCCCATCCGACCACCACGTGGGGGGGCTCCGTCCCGACGTACCATGTTCGCGTGCCCTGCTCGCCACCCTCGAGGGTCCAGGGGATGACAGAGAACGCTCCGGCCGGGGTTTCCAGAATCCGGGTGTCGCCGCGGTCGAGCCGGGCGTCTCGCCAGCCCAGCGCACGGTGGTGGAGTCGTCCGTCGACCAAGCGTGGCAGAAGCTGAATCTCGCCTCCGCGGAGCGGGCCGGTGAGGCCTCGGAGGAGCGACGGAAGGGCATCTTCCGACACCGCACGCTCGGGGAGGGACAGCCTCTCGGGGCCCACCGACTCTCCCTCGAAGTAGCTGTCGAGGACGTGCTCGAGACCGCGGTCTCCTGCGACCACGCGCTCTGCGGTCAGACCGCACCACTCCTGCATCGACAGGCTCACCCGCTGGGGCGTGCCGCGGGGCAGCCCGCCGTCAAGCCGGAGGAACGTGCTGGTCATCGTGTTGTAGTCGTAGACACCCGTCTGGAAGTCCATGACCTGATTGGTTTTGAGCACGGGATAGGCGCCAGCGCCTCCCCGGTCCGACTTCACGGGCTCCCGCGCGGAGAAATCCTCCGTGACGGTGATGAGCACGGCCTCTCCCTGCCGGATCTCTCCGTACCGGGGAAACCGGAGAACGTATCCTGCGAGTTCGGCGCGTCCGTCACCCCAGTGGTCCCAGAATCCGCTGGGGGCGAGCGAGACATCGGCGCCGGGCTCAGGACCAGCGGAGGCGGTGCAGGCGCAGAGCAAGGCCGCGGCAGCGACGACGGGCAGGCGGTGCATGGCGGCTCCGGTGCAAGGGGGCGCTACGCTGTATCGGGCTGGATGGACTCGACGAAGCGGAGGAGCGCCGCTGCGAAATCGTCTGGGCGGTCGAATGGCGCCAGGTGTCGTGCGCCGGGGATCAGGTCGACGGCGGCGCCCAGCTGCCAGCCCACGAGACGACTGGCGCGCGCGGGCACGAAGGGATCGTCGGCGCCCCAGATGCAGCGAATCGGTCGCCCCGTCCTGCGGGCCTTCCAAGCGAGAGGCGCCAGCCGGTATGGAGAAAGCCCCCTTGCGATGGCGCGCATCTGCGGGACCCGCCGAGGGTCTTCGAGCGCGGGACCGAAGGTCGCGCGTGCCGCCGCCTGCCGGTCCGGCGCTGCGCCGTGAGAGATGTAGAGCCGTCCGCCGTAGCGGCGGTAGAAGATCCGCTCGAGGCCGGGCAGCGCGGTCGCGCGGGCTGCCATCCATCCGAGCCCCGCCCAGGCCGAGGTGAGCGCGGCCGCACGCGCCGTTCCCCGGACGAGCAGCTCGAGGGCGAGGAGCCCGCCAAAATCCTGGCCGGCGACCACGGGATCCGACACGCGGAGCATGCCGAGCAGCTGTGTCAACCACACGGCATGGGCTGCGGGCGTGGGGTTGGAGTTCAGGGGTGCGCTTCCTCCCCAGCCGGGCAGGTCGGGGACGATGACCCGCATCCCGGCATCGACCAGTCGGGTGGCGACGGGTCGCCAGAGTGCCCCGGATGTGGGGACTCCGTGCAGAAGAAGCACGGTGGGGCCGGTCCCCGCGTCGTACACGCCAGCCGGTCGTTGTCCTACTGCAGCCGGCATCGTGCCTCCATCCAGGTGCCGGTCCGGACGTGCACCCTCACATCGGTGTCGTCGACCGGTACGGTGTCAGCGAGCGTGAATCCGACTGCCGACAGCGACGATGGGCTGTGTGTCTCTCCATGCCCCTCCGGGTCGGACACGACCAGAACGACGGCGTCGCCCAGTCGTCCGCCCTGCTTGACCGGCAGGCAGGGATGGGTCGCCAGGAGGTGCAGGTTCACGGCGGACCACGGTCCGGGCCCTTTCGTCCGCAGGGCGAGCCCGCAGCCGCATTGGTCGCGTGGCCAGGCTCGGCGCACCGCCTCCGCAACCGCCGATGCTCCCCGGTCATGGGGGTCGGGTGCGAGCTGCATGTCGCCGTCGCTTGTCTGGAAGACGCCGCCCCAGGTCGGGTCTCCGCCTTGCCATTGCGTGCCCTCGAAGAGCTGCGCGAGGCGGCCGCCAGGAGAGGTGCGGACCAGCAGCTGGATGGTCGCCATCGTGATGATGGCGATCGCAGCGCTGCGCTGCAGCCACCGTCCGGGAATGGCGGCGACGCCCAGGCCGAGCACCAGAGGCAGCGCCGGAATCAGGACCGATGCGTAGTAATGATTCTTCTTGGGCAGCAGGCTGAGCGCGATGAGCGGCAGCAGGATCCAGGCGCCCAGTTCGCAGCGCCCCTTGCCGCGCAACAGACACATCAGGATGGCCACCTCAACCGGAATGGCCAACCAGGGGGTGAGGTCTCGCCAGAAGATCCTTCCGATGACAGCGGAGCGGTGGGTCCAGGAGGCTGGATCGACAGCCGCGGTGTTCCGCCCGGCCTCTCGCAGGTAGTACCCGAGTCCCTCCGGGGAGGTGAACACCACCCAGGTATGCAGGGACCAGCCGATGAGGCAGGCGACGAACAACCCACCCAGGAGCACCCGCCACCGGGACACCCGGACACCCGATGGCCCTCGCCCCTGGAAGAGGCCACGCAGCCACGCGCCCAGACCCATTGCACCGAGCGCAGAGACGACCAGGAAGCCGTCGGTTTCGCGCGGGCTGAGAAACACGCCGGCAACGGCCAGACCCGAGAAGAGCAGAACGGGCATCGGGCGGCTCAGTGAGCGCGAACGGACCAGCGCCCAGGCCGCGAGGCACAGCACTCCGGCCTGCGTGCCGTAGACGTCCCATCTCCGGGCCGCAAGTGCCAGCGCCGGCACACAGGGCAGCACGGCTGCGGCGGTCAGCCCGCCGATGGGTCCCGAAAGCCGCCGACCGATGCCATAGGTCGCCAGCATCCCGACGAGGAGGCTCGCGGCCCCGATGACCAGCAAGCCGTCGGGATCACCCCCGAGACCTTCGGTGACCTTGTACGCCAGGGCGGGCAGCCAGCCACGGTCCGGTGTCCAGGAGCGAGGGGCCGCGCCAGCCGCAGTCAGGCCGGCTGCGCCGGCCCGCTCGGCCACGGATCCAACGAGGTCGCAGCAGATGCTGCGGCCCGGGCGTGCGTCCATCCGGACCCAGCGCCACAGCAGGGCGCCGTGCCCGAGGACCAGCGCGGCAAGCGCTGCATGCCCGGCCCGCTCCTGCATGCGTCGCATCATGCCGGCATCCTACAGCCCGGGTGGCGCGGTCAAGGAGGTTGGACCTCCAGCCAGCGCGACCACTTCGGGACGCCGTCCGCATGCTCGGCACGCAGCCGGGCGACGCATGCGCGCGGCCCAGGGTCGAGACGCCGCTCCTGGCCCGGTCGTCGCAGGGCCATGTCGATGTCAGCGAGCTGGCTGAGCTCTGGCGCGAAGCGCTGTCGCCAGTCGGCTGTCGGGGAGAACCAGGTCGGGATGGCGCCGAAGGCCAGGGCGCCGCAGAGCCCGACGACGACGAGTTCGCGCGCGATGGACGCGAACGGAGCGGATGCGGGGACGAGTCGCCCCAGGGCTCCAGCGCAGACGCCGAGGCCGAGCGCCACGGCGGGGAGTCCTTGCGTCAGGAACCGGGCCTGGGACTCGACCATGTGTTGCAGGCCCCAGAGCGCC
This sequence comes from Myxococcota bacterium, assembly GCA_036126975.1. Classification (GTDB taxonomy): domain Bacteria; phylum Myxococcota_A; class UBA796; order UBA796; family UBA2385; genus JAYYRS01. Next base: position 1,780 of record JAYYRS010000630.1, on the reverse strand, counting down.
ACCAGGTAGGGAAGCAGGGTCCCGGCGGCCGCAAGCCCCAGTCGCCACTGCCGGCGGAGTGCCACGAGCACGCTCGCAGGTACGCACAGCGCTGCCGTGGTGAGCCATGGTTCGACCTGGTTGTGCTGGAAGCCGGGGGGGCTGTGCATCCGGAGGTCATCGGGGACCGGGAAGCGTGCCTGTTAGAGCAGGGTTCCGACCGTTGCGGCAATGCCGTGCAGCGGGGTGCGACCCCAGACGTAGCGGGATGCGTACTCCCACGGGGGCATCACCGCTGGGTCGCGGCTGCCATGCAGGTGGAACAGCGGTCGGACGTCCAGCTGCTCTTCGAGCGACAGGGCATCGGCGGGAAACGAGGCGCGGCCAGCCAGCCACGCGAACCCGATGGGAAGGGCGAGCCCCAGCATCCGCTTCCAGCGGGGCTGGTGTGGGTGTGGCACCGCGAACGCCAGCGCGGCAGCCGTGCCGGCGAACGGCAGGGCCCAGACGAGCGCCCGTGCGTCGGACAGGAGCGCCAGGCCGATGGCCGTCCCAGCGGCGACGTGGTGGATGGGGCGGCCTGTCCGAATCGCGGCCGCCGTGAGTCCGGCGGCGAGCATCAAGGTGCCGTTGATGCTCGCGTAGAACGACGGCATGCGCGACTGGATGACCATCGGGCCCATGGTGAGCATGGCGAGCGCAGCCGAAGCCCCCGCGGCGCGTCCGAGCAGTGCGCTTCCCCACAGGTACAACCCGGCGCCGCAGACGCCGGTGCCCACGATGGACCCGGCCAACAGCGCATCCAGAGTGCCCAGCTCGGAGACCAGGGCTGCCGGCAGCAGTGCCGGCAACATGGCCCTGTTCCGGGGCCAGATTTCGGGCTGGTCCTGGACGATGGATACCAGTCCAGCGCAGTAGTCGAAGACATCGTCGGTCGTCACTGCGCCACTCAGATGGAACCGTGCAAACCACCAGAACGATGCCAGCCCGACGAAAATACCGACGAGGGCCGCCAGTGGCAGCTCGGTTCTCAGCCGCCATTCGGGTAGGGGAGACGGTGCGCGCATCGTCACGGAGCCTACCCCGGCTGTGCCGCAGCGCCGGACCTCGACCTCATCGGACCGCTGTTGCATCCCGGATCGTCCGGTCCGGAACCCTCGGCAGGCGCTGGGCCCGTGCTACCCTCCGCGCCCGTCATCGAAACTCCTGGAGTGCTTTCCATGACCCCCATCACGCTCCGCACATTCGCCTCACTGATGGTCGCTGTGATCGCCATTCTTGTTGGGAGCCCCGACGCGCGAGCAGCCTGGCCCGACAGCTACGAGGGGCGCGTAGCGAACCTCGACGCGCTGCGATGGGATCTCGGCTACCCGGGCGTTGGCGACAACGCTGCGTACGTGAAGAAGCTCTACGCCCGCGCGTGCGACCTCAAGTCCAGCAACGGTTGCAACGCCAGCTCGTGGCAGGGCGACCTCGACAAGGCGGCGGCCTACTTCCGCGCCAAGTGCCCGAAGGACCCGCAGGCCTGCGTGGTGATGGGCTGGAGCAAGAGCCGCGACAACTGGGGCAACCTCAGTGCGGCGAGCATGGACCCCAAGGGCGGCTACGGCTACTTCAAGAAGGCTTGTGACAAGGCCTATGCCGCGGGCTGCACGGGCATGGGGGAGATGCACATGGCAGGCATCGGCGCCAAGCAGGACTGGCGTGCCGCCCGGAAGTATGTCGCAGAAGGTTGTGCAGCCAAGGACTACTACGGCTGCTACCTGCTCGGGAATCTCTACGAGAAGGGCCGCGGTGTCGG
>JAYYRS010000629.1:0-3039 GCA_036126975.1 Myxococcota bacterium | reverse complement strand
CGTGAGTCGCGCGGTGCACGCGGGATCGGGCGAGGTGCTCAAGCTGATGGGGGATGCAATCCTGGCCGTCTTTCCCGTGCACGAGGCAGGCGGTGCGGATGAGCAGCGCGCCGCCCGGGCCTGTCTGGAGGCGGCTCGGACCGCCCGCGCAGAGCTCGAGCAGGCGCGCATGACGGGGGCGATCGCTTCGGTGCGTGCGGGTTTCGGGCTCACGCTGGGCGAGGTCGTCTACGGCAACATCGGCGCGCCCGGTCGACTGGACTTCACCATCATCGGAGAGGCCGTGAATCTTGCGGCGCGGTTGGAGGAGCGGAGCAAGCATGTCGGCGAGGACGTCCTGCTGGGGCCTCGCATTGCATCCCGAGCCGGTGCCCTTGACCGGCCCCTGGGACCCACGCGGATCCGAGGATTCTCCGACCCTGTCGCGCTGTACGGCCTCGGTGAGCCCCGCTGACGGAGCAATGCCCCAGCCGCTATCGGCCGGCTGGCGAAAGCTTCATGAAGCCGAAGTTGTTTGGCGCAGCGGGCCCTGCACTGTCGGTGTCGTTGAGGAGGAGGTACCCGCCGTCCGCTGTCAGCGCGAGGAACTCTGTCGCGTTGTGTCCGGCTCCCGGTGCGTCCCCATAGACCTGTGCCCATACGAGGCTCCCCGCCGGGTCGATCTTGACGAGATACCCCTTCCACTCGTCCGATCGTCCAGACGGATGTCCGTCTTCCGAGTGGTCGTACTCGTCTCCGGTGCCCCCGGCGATGACGAAGCCACCGTCCCGGTCCACCCGGACGCCGTAGCATTCGTCGTGGATGAAAGCGGGGTCGTATCCCCTTGGCTGCCCGAGCCGGGTGGACCATTCCAGGGTGCCGTCCCCGTCGACCGACATCATCAGACAGTCCCAGTTCGCGGCGCCGAATCCGGTCGTGTGGCCTGCGAGGACGAAGCCTCCCTCCGGCGTCATGTCGAAGTCGAATGCCTGGTTGTTCTCGGCGCCACCGTAGGTGCGGATCCATTCGGTGGTGCCGGTCGCGTCCGTCTTCACGATGGCCGCATTCTGGAGGTCCCGGCCGCCCTCCCACACCCACACCGTCGAGAGGACGGCGAAGCCACCGTCGGGCGTCTGGCGGATCTTCGTACCCTGGGGCGGGTCGATGTCGACCGACCAGCGCTCCCTGCCCTCGGCATCGACGACCATGAGGAATCCGGTTCCATCGTCCGAGATGAAGACGAATCCGGGTTCGGAGCCGCCGTGGTAGCCGGTCGCGGCAAGGCCGCCGTCGGCAAGTCGGGCCAGGCCCCGGACCGCGGCTGCGCCGTCTTCGTGGTACGTCCGCGACCAGACGGAGGATCCCTCCTCGTCGAGCTTGATGATGGCCGACTGCTGGCGCCCATCGATGGTGCGGCCGCCAGCCACCACGTAGCCACCATCCACCTCGAGCACAGCGATTCCGACGTCCCACTGGCCGTCCTCTCCGATCCGCGTGGTCCACTGCTCCTGTCCGTCCGGGGCGACCTTGACCACGAGGATGTCGGTCTTCGAACCCCTGCGTTCTGCCGTATGGCCCACGCCGATGAATCCACCATCGGATGTCTGGAGGCCTTCATGGACGTGCTCCTCGCCATCCGTCCCGAGTCCCACGTGCCATTCCACAGGGGGTGGGTCGCCGGTCGGTGCGAGCCCGTCTGCCGGCGCGGATCCATCGGTGGCCGGCGCACCGTCCGTCGCTCGTCCATGTCGTCCGCTGCAGCCCAGGACCGGCAGGAGTGCGCAGAGCAGCGAGGGGAACGGGATGCGGGGTGTCGACGTGGGCATGGGAGGCTCCCTGGGCGGGGTTCGGCGGCAGTGCCGCACCCTCGACGAAACGTGGCGCCCGGGAATCCGGGGCACATTGCCGGGCCGGACGTCGCTGCACGGCGCGGGTCCAGGGGCAGCCTACCGCGCCCTCCCTGCCTGCAGCAGCGCCCGTGGAACTCGGGCAGATGCGGCCGCGCACTGCGGACGGGCAGGTGCCGTCCGCCTTGCTTCGGGCGACGGCACCGATAGCTCCGGAGCGGCCGCGAGAGGAGAATCTGCATGCCCGAGGGTCCGGAAGTCCACCGTGCAGCGCGTCGCATCGGCAAGGCGCTGGAGGGGCAGACGCTCACGCACGTCGGGTTCGGCTTTGAGCGCCTCCGTCCCTGGGAGCGGCAGCTGGAGGGCGCGACGACCACCCGGGTTGAAGCGAGAGGAAAAGGCTTCCTCCTGCACTTTGATGCTGGCGTCGCGCTCTATGTCCACCTCCAGCTCTACGGGCGCTGGTACGTGCGCAAGGCGGGCAGCTGGCCCCGGACGAACCGATCGCTGCGGGCAGAGCTGCACACGGACCGCAAGATGGCCCTCCTGTACTCCGCCTCGGACGTGGCCGTCCTCGACCCTGCCTCCCAGGTGGACCATCCCTACCTGCGCAAGCTGGGTCCCGATCCCCTGGATGGTGTGGTCACGGAGGATGACATCCGGTCGCGGGTGCGCGACCCGGCATTCGCGCGGCGGCGGCTCGGAGGATTGCTGCTCGACCAGGGGTTCGTTGCGGGAATGGGCAACTACCTGCGGTCGGAGGTCCTCTTCGATGCCGGCATCCTGCCCTCGCGCCGGCCCATGGATCTGGATCCGGCGGAGGTCGAGGCGCTGTCCCAGGCCCTGTGGACGCTTCCGCGTCGCAGCCTGAAGACGGGCGGTGTGACTGCTCCTCCCGAGGTCGTCGATCGCGCAAAGGCTGCCGGGGAGCCGAGACGCCAGTGGCGACACCTCGTGTTCGCGCGCGCGGGCCGTCCGTGTCCCCGGTGCGGCGCGACCATCGAGAAGCTCACCGTCGCGGGCCGACGCCTCTACGCATGCGACCGGTGCCAGCACTGACGGACGTGCCTCGTCCGCCTCCCCTGGTCTCTGGGTGGTCCCCGACTGGAGCGCGAGCGCCACGCCCGGCGCGGGGGTTGCCCCATGGACCAATCGGAATACGGACCCGCGGCTCCGAACCCGCGCCATAGGAACGACCATGAATCTCATGCTG
>JAYYRS010000628.1:0-6451 GCA_036126975.1 Myxococcota bacterium | reverse complement strand
CGCAACCGCCCGCGGAGACGCCGCGCCGGTCACGCCCCGCGCCTTCGGCGGTCTCATGGCCCACCTGATGTTCTTCAAGCTCTATGGACACCTGAACGTGACGCTGAACCGCTCCGTGGGCGGCCACGTCGGGGCGCGGATCGCATTCTGACCCGCCGTCAGCTGCTGTTGGACCGCCTGGCGACGGACCCTCGCCTTTCCGGGAGGTAAGGACCGCCGTACAGGGTTACAGGCGCCGCCATGTCCTCCTCTCCAACCGAAGAGAAGTCGCGCTGGCTGTACTGTCTGTCGCTGACATCGTGGGCGATATACCGGGCCACGTGGTGGGGCGTCTGGGCCGTCGACCGGATCGCCTTCCGGACCCGGACGTACGGGCTGGAGAAGATTCCCGCAACCGGCCCCGTGCTGCTGCTGTCGAACCATGTCGGCCTGCTCGACCCATTCCAGGTCGCACTGCACATGTACCGCCCGTCTCGGTTCATGGCGGCGACCAGCGTGCTCAAGATCCCGATCATCGGCCGCTGGCTGGCCGCATTGGGCGCATTCCCGAAGATGAAGTACGTCAAGGATCGCGACAGCATGCGCACGCTTGCGTCGCACTACAATGACGGACACGTCGTTACGCTGTTCCCGGAGGGCGTGCGGACCTGGACCGGCGCCCCGATGCCCGTCCTGCCCGGCATCGGTCGACTCATCAAGCGGCTCGGCGCACGCGTCGTCTTTGGGAGGATCAAGTCGGGGTACCTGCTCGCTCCGCGCTGGGCCCGGTACCCCCGGTACGTGCCGCTGGATATCGAATACATCGGACCCATCGAGTATCCCGACGACCTGACCGCGGAGGAGATCACCGCGGACGTCCGGGAGAAGCTCGCAGTCGTACCCGTCCGGGACAAGTCGAGATTCGCCTGGGGGTTTCGGCTGGCCGAGGGCCTCCCGTCCCTGCTGTGGGCATGCCCACGGTGCAAGACGCTCGATGCACTGGAGGTCCCGCGCACGGACCGGGACACCGTGGGCTGCAGTGCATGCGGTGCCTCCTGGCGGGTCGACCTCGACGCCATCATGAACGGGGAGGGCGGCACCGAGACGTTGTCCGTCCGCGCAGCCCACGACGCCCTGCGTGAGCACTTCGGGAGTCCGCCCGTCCTCGACCGCCGGCAATACGAGGACCACGGCATCATCGGAACCCACCCGGCGGTCACCGTCCGGCTCATCCCCCGCACGGGGGACAAGGTCGTGGTGGCCGAGGGCCCGATGGTCATCGACCGCAGCGGCATCCGGGTCGGAGACCCGTCGACGGGGCCAGCCTGGCAGACGCGCTTCGCCGACCTGCTCGCGGTCTCTACTGAGGTGGGAGACCAGCTTTTCGTCCGCTGTCGCGGCGAGTCGGATGCCGGAGACCTCTTTCGCCTCGAGGTCGGCAGCCAGTCCACCTACAAATGGGGCAGCCTCCTGCAGGACTGGCAACGGCACCACAAGCCGCTCAACTAGACCCGGTTCGCCGATCGCGCTCGAAGCCGCAGCTGCACGCACGGGAGACGCCGATTCGGTCCTGCCCTGAACCATGGGCCGAGCGCAGCCGACAGTGCGGGAGATGGGTCGCATAGCAGGCCATGCGCTCCGCCCACTCCAGTCGGTCCAGGAGCGCCGAGAGTTCCCGGCGGGAGATTCGGGCAGCACCCGGCGTCGTCTCCTGAAGGTCCCGCCGCACTCTCCGCACGAGCGGATCGACGGAAGGAGGGTACGGAGGTCGCGAGAAGCGTTCAGGCCGGGCCATGACCCAGCATGACGCAGTGCACCTCATGCATCAATGCCTGGAAATGTCCATTTGGAGGCTTTTCTCGCATCATGTTCGGACACATTCGGACCGGCTGTGCGCCTCCCGGACGACCCCTGACCGCGTCGCACATCCGTGGCGCTACCGGTCTCCGACCCGATACGCGTTCCTCCTCCCGCCCCGGGCGCGCTCCGGAAAGGACCGACCCACCATGGGCGCTGCGCCTCCCGCTGACGCGACACTGTTGGACGACCTGCTCAAGCGCCGTCGGACGGAGCGAGCCGGTACCCGGCGACGCGGGACCTACCGGGTCCAGGCACAGGAGCTGCAGCGCGTGGAAGCTGCATTGATTCTTGAAGACGTCAGGGTTCCCGTCCAGTTGCTCGACCTGAGCGCCCGCGGTGCAGGGGTGCGCACGGATGCGGCCGGTGCGCGCAGACTGGAGCAGGCCGCCGAGGCCGGCGCGACGACACGTCTGGCCCTCGAGCTCACCCTGCCCGATGCCGAGCGCCCGCTCCAGAACCCTGCACGGGCGGTGCAGGCCATCGCGGATGCAGAGGGGATGCGGCTGGGACTTCGCCTCGCCCCTGCGGATCGGGAGAGTCTCGAGGCCCAGCTCCTGCCGCTGTTCAACCAGCGGCGCTCGCTTCGGGTCTCCACGACCGGCCAGCACTCCATTCCCGTCCGCGTGCTCGGTTCCGACGGCGCGCGGATCGCGGAGGCGAAGATGGTGGACCTCAGCATTGAAGGCATGGGGATTCGGCTGGAGTCATCGGCTGACATGGTCGTCGGCGCGCGCGTGAACCTGCAGTTCCAGGTCGGAGGGTCTCGCGAACCCGTCGATCTGAACGCCGTCGTGCGACACATCCACCCCATCGGGCAGGCGCACGGCATCGTTGGCTGTGCCTTCGACCCCGACCATCCCGCCACCGCGCGCGCCCGTACCCGGGTCGGAGCCTTCATCGTGCGGCGCCAGCTGGAGATGCGCAGGCGACAATAGGATCGCCCTGCAACCAGCGCGCAGCCCCATGCCGTTCCAAATGCCCCGTAGGCACGGAGCAGGTCGACGACGGGGGCACGGACACCCAATCGGACAGGAGCGGCCCATGGGCATCCCACGGCCATCACCGGCACTCTCTCCCGCAAGCATGCTTGTCAGCGCCGGTCGGCCCGAGAAACCGGGTTCGCCCCTGAATCCGCCGATCACCCCGGCTTCGAACTTCATTCTCGGAGCGGAACGCGGCTACGCACGCGACGCCGGAACGCCGACCTGGGAGGCCCTGGAGGAGGTGGTCGGGGCGCTGGAGTCTGGCCGCGCGGTCGCATTCGCCTCCGGCATGGCAGCCGTCGCGGCTGTTTTCGAGCAGGTCCGCATGGGCGGACAAGTCGTGCTTCCCGACGATTGCTACCAGGGCGTTCTCGGTCTCGCACGGCGCGGCCAGCAGCAGGGCCGCTGGACCCTGCAGCGCATCCCGCTTCAGGACACGGCGGCGTGGGTCGAGGCCTGCGCTCGGGCCGACCTGCTCTGGCTGGAGTCGCCCTCCAACCCGCTGCTGACGGTGGCCGACCTGGCGACGATCTGTGCCGCTCCCCGCAAGCCCGATGCCCTGCTCGCTGTGGACAACACCTTCGCCACCCCGCTGAACCAGCGCCCATTGGACCTGGGGGCGGACGCTTCGGTGCAGTCCGCGACGAAGTTCATCGGCGGGCACTCGGACCTGCTCGCAGGTGTGGTCACATGCCGCCACGATGCAATCATCGACGCAATGCGCGAGGCCCGCAGCGTCACGGGGGCCACGCCAGGCATGCTGGAATGCTTCCTCGCGGTCCGAGGGGCGCGAACCATGGCGCTGCGTCTCGAGCGCGCGCAGGAGAATGCATCGCTCCTCGCTGCGCGCCTCGACCGGGACCCACGCGTCATCCGCGTTCGATTTCCCGGGCTGCCGGACCACCCGACCCACGCGATCGCTTGTGCACAGCTCGCCGGGTTCGGGACCATCGTGACATTCGACATCACCGGCACTGCCGCCGATGCAGACGCTGTGTGCAGGAGACTTCGGCTCGTTCGCCACGCGACCAGCCTGGGAGCCGTGGAGAGCACGATGGAGCGACGTGCGGCCATCCCCGGACAGGAGCATCTGCCCGAGACGCTCCTGCGCCTGAGCGTCGGAATCGAGGATGTCGACGACCTCTGGCAGGACCTCGACGCCGCATTGTCCGCCGCGTCCTGACCGGTCCGGGGAGGACGCCCCCGCGGACCCCCCCGAACCTGCCTCCCTTGGGGGGCAGGACGTGGCGGCGGGTGATGCGAATCGAACACACCGGACTGCGCCTCTCGACGCGCCCCACCGGCTTTGAAGGCCGGGGCCAGCACCAGCTTGACAACACTCGCCACCCGGCGCCTAACCCGTCCGGTAGGGGGCGGTCCGGGTGGACGGGCGGCTTCGATGGAGCGGCTGCTCAGCGCCATCCCCAGGTTCGCAGGAACATGTGCATGTCAACCTGTGGGCCGATGTGTTCGCTGCCCGCCTGGCGTGTACCGGTCTCCACCAGCGCAGCCCGCAGGTCCATGGGCGCCCAGGGCTCGCCGCGGACCTCGAACGCAACGCTGTTCGCGACCGCAGCCGCCGCCGCGACCATCGGCGATGCCCCACTCGTTCCTCCGAATCCCGACGTGTAGGCCTGGTCCGCATCGACAAAGAAGAGGTCGGGAGCCGAGCAGTAGGGGTCCAGCTCCGGGTCGTAGGAGGTCGTCGTGATGCCGCCATACCAGCCCTGGAGGTCCACCCTCTCCCCGTAGCTGGAACCCCCCGGCAGCCAGCTGCGTGGCTCGTATCCCGAGTCCGGCCAGGCCCCGCCGCCCACCATGATCGCGCCAGAGTCACGGATCGCGGGATCGAACCATCCGTCCCAGACGGAAGCATCCAGGTCGGCTGCGCCATTGCCGCCCGGCTCCACGACCACGACGCCCGCAGCAACCGCAAGGCTGATGGCATCCCAGACATCGGGCGCCACCTCGACGGGGGCGTAGCTGTCGTTCGCGTAGGCCTGTTGCTCAATCAGCAGGACATCCCCCGCGTCCATCAGCGAACTGATTCCGTCGATGCTCGAAGCGATGTTGTAGCCCTGGCCTGTCGGCTCGTAGGGAGAGGCCATCAGGATCTCGGAGCCGGTGACCAGCCCAGTTACGCCGTATCCGTTGTCTCCTGCTGTGAGCTGCCCGAGCACCAGGGTTCCATGACAGGGGTAGTACCCGCTCGCCCAGCCCCAATCCGGGACCGCCGGGACGCGCCCGTCGAGGTCCTCATGGAAGGGATTCCAGCCATACTCGAGGTCCGCGATGACGACATTGGCACCGTTTCCTCCGGCCCAGGCGGCGACCTCGCCCCACCCGAGGCCGGTCGGTGCGTCGGCGAGGTACGACTGGCCCGCGGAGAGGTCCGGCGTCTCGGGCGGGATGTCCTCATCGGGTGGAGCGGCCGGCGCAAGCGCGAAGAAGGCCGACTCGACCCGCGCATCCGCCACCAGCCTCGCCCCACGCGATTCCAGGTCCCGACCGCGCAGCTCGACATAGAGCGTGAGATCCGCGAGCCGCCCCTCCGGGTCGGCGCGGGCGGCCGAAGCCCGCAGCGCCTTGCTGCTTCGGGCGAAACGCGGACGCGTCTCGCCCAGCATCGACTGGAGCTCGGCGGCCCCGCCGGGCGCGGAGACCACCTGCCCCGACTCCACGATGATGCCCTGGTCTTCTGCGAGCTTGACGACCAGGACGTCCGGCAGACGGCCGGCTTCCCACACAGGAGGCTGCGCAGTGGGCGGGACCCGCAGGGGCGCCGCCAGGGTTCTGCCGACCATCGCCAGCGCAAGCATTTTCATCCTTCGCTCCGCCAGCGCGCGCCGCGCCATGCAATCCGCTTGGGGCCCGGCGCTGGAGTCTCGCTCGGATGCGCAGGGTCCCCAGGGAGGACGATCGTGATGGCGCCTCGTTCGTCCTTTTCCAGCTTCGGCTGGATCGGCACGACCGCGCGCGCCGCCGCCGCCGCCTGCATGCGACCCAGCGCACCATCCGCCCGCACCACGAGTTCGGCCAGCTCCTCCAGCGTCCGAAAGGTCGGCGGTGCGAGAAAGACATCCCGGGCCGCCAACGCATCGACCGGACGCAGCCAGCGTGCCCCGACGGTCTCTCGGCTGTCCGGAGCAGCGTGCGCGACCTCCTCCTGGCTTACGACCGTCAGGAAGAAGCGCGTGTCGTAGCGCTTCGGCTCGACGTCCGGCGTGATCCACCAGGCCCACTGCTCGAGCCGATCGAGGTCGGCCACCAGCATGGGTGCATCCGCGAGCGTGGCGGTGCGTCGATTGAGCCGGTCTCGCAGGTCAGGCGGCGGGCTTCCATCTCCCAACCAGACACCGGCTTCTTCGAAGCACTCCCGAACGGCTGCGACCGCATACACCTCCGCCTCCCGCGGGAGCCCGGCAATCGACCCGCGCGTCGGGGCGGCGTGGTCCGCGGCATCCACCCGACCACCCGGAAACACCCATGCCTGCGGGAAGAAGCCCGACTTCTGGGAACGCTGAAGGAGCAGGACTTCCGGGCCGCCAGGACCGGGCCGCAACACGATCACCGTCGCGGCGGGCCGGGCCTCAACCATGGGCATCATTGCGCAGCTTCAGGTGTTCCCG
>JAYYRS010000627.1:0-22700 GCA_036126975.1 Myxococcota bacterium | reverse complement strand
GCGACGGGCGGTCCTTCACCACGCGTCGGGTCGTCGCCGCGCAGGGGGGACGCCCCGTGTTCCACTTCTCGGCGAGCTTCCAGACGCCCGAATCGGGCCTCCATCACCAGGACGCTGCGTCGGAGGTTCGCGGTCCGATGGGACTGCGCACCGAGCAGGAACTTGCGCAGTCGATCGCCAGCAGGCTCCCTGTGGGGCTCGCTGCCCACGCAACTGCGGAGCGTCCGATCGAGGTTCGGCCTGTGGATCCCCTTGATCCCTTGGATCCGGTCGTTCGGCCGCCGCGTCGGCAGACCTGGTATCGGGCCGCTGCGCCGCTGCCGGATGCGCCGCAGATGCATCGATGTCTGCTGGCCTGGGCGTCGGACTCCCACTTCCTCACCACCTGCATGCAGCCGCACGGCGTGTCCTGGCTCACGCCCGGCTTCCAGATCGCGAGCCTCGATCATGCGATGTGGTTCCACCGACCCTTCCGGATGGATGACTGGCTGTTGTACGACGTGTGGAGCCCCTCTGCGTCCGGTGGCCGTGGACTGGTCCGGGGGCAGTTCCATGACCGCGAGGGCCGACTGGTCGCGACGGTCATGCAGGAGGGTCTCATCCGAGACCGGCGTGGTTGACCGGGTGCGGTCAGGCGTGGATCTCTGCGAGGCCGCGGGTCTCGGCCGCATCGTCGTGTCCGAAGCTCGACACCGACATGCCCATGGCCTGCTGAAGGCTGATGAGCAGCCGCGTCGTGCTGACCTGCGCGGTCGAGCGGAAGTGCACGTCCTGCTGAAAGAAGCCACAGGCGGACCCCGCGATGATCGTCGGCATCTCCTCGATGTTGTGGGTCTGGGCGAGGCTGACCTCGGAGCAGCCGAGCACGGCACAGTTGTCGAGCAGTGACGACTCTCCCTCGGGAATGGAATCCAGGATCTCCAGCGTCTGCGCGAACATCTCCATGCACTGGGTGGTGATGGCATGGACGGCCGGCTGGGAACCGCCTTCGTTGTGTGTGAGGTCGTGGTGCCCCGCGGGTGCATCCGGGAAGAGGACGTCCGAAACCGGGTCCGTCAGGTAATGGCCGAATACCCGGGTCTGGTCGCAGGCCAGGGACATCGCCAGCAGCTGGGACATCACGGCGTTGCGTTCGTACAGCACGGGTCGGCCATCGACGTCGGCAAAATCTGCGGTCGGTGCATCTGCGCGCACGCAGCTCTCGAGGTTGGGCGGGTTCTCCTGGAGGATGGCGAGGCGCTGCTCGATCTCCCGTACGCCGTCGAGGTGTTGTTCCAGGCGCCGCTGGTCGGCGCTGCCGAGGCGGCTCTGAAGGCCCTGGATGTCCACCATCACGGCATCCAGAACGCTTCGGCGCAGGCCGAGGCGGGGATCGACCACGGCGTCCTCACCGGGTTCGATGAAGGTCTCACCGAACAACCGGGCATACAGTGCGTACGGGTCCCGCTCGGCCGCGTTCCGGGACCCTGGACCGTTCCAGCTCTGGCCGTTGGCAGAGGTCGCACTGGTCTGGACGGACTTGTAGATGCTCGTTGCGCCGATGCTGTCCGCAATCACCTGGTCGATGCTGGGGCCGACACGGCTGCCTTCGCTGCCCGAGAGGGCGGGACCCGCGGTCAGGAGGCAGGCAGCTCCCGAGTCGTGCGGCGACACGTTCGGGACCTTGCAGGCCAGCCCGGTCACCACGGCAAGCTTGTGCTTGATCGGCGCGAGCGGCGCGAGCTGTTCGGAGAGCGTCCACTCGTCGCCGTGGCCCTCTCCAGTGGGGATCCAGCGTTCCGGACGCATGCCATTGCCCCAGAACCACACGCCGAACCGCTTGGGGAGGATCCCGTCACAGGCATAGGCCGTACCGCTGGTGTTGAACATCGCCTCCAACGGCGGAAGCGCCACACTGACCGCCGCGCCCCGGACGAAACCGCGCAGGACCGAGCGGCGGCTGAGGGCGCTGCCGGAACGCCAGTTCCGGGCCAGCGGAATGGGACCGGTGCGGAAGCGTCTCGTCCAGTCCGCCATCACTCCACCTCCCCGACCTGTCGGAAGGCCGGGCTCAAGGCCACATCTCGGAGAAGCCAGAGGATCCGATGGCCCTCGCTCTCGAAACCCAGGGTGTGCCAGTCGAGCAGGTCCGCATCGATGTGGTCGACCAGCCCGCCGGTCGCGTACTGGAGCGCCGTGCGTGTCATGCACGCAGGTGCGCGAGGATGCTGGGCGACGGCGTGGCCGAGATCCTCGCCATCTGCGAACGAAACGCCGTCGAGTTCGCCCGAGGGGTCGATCGGTGCCCCGTTCTCTGTCAGACGCCAACGCCCGATCCCATCGAAGTTCTCGAACCCGAGCCCGATGGGATCGGTGAGCCGATGGCAGCTTGCACATTCCTCGACTTCGAGGTGGACCGCGATGCGGTCACGCATGGTCGGGGAGCTGGCGTCGACCTCCGGAATCGAGGTGTCTGCATTCGCGGGAGGCTCGGGGATGTCCTGACAGAGCAGGACTTCCCGGATGAAGATTCCCCGAAGCGTCACGGAGGTGCTCACCGCGTGTGCGTTGAGTGCAAGAAAGCTCGCATGTCCGAAGAGCCCGGTCCTGCCCCCATCCTCGGGAAGCCACGTCTCGCCGAAGCCATCCTGCACGGGTGCAGGTACGTCGTAGAGCGCCGCCAGTTCGCGATTGAGGAAGGTGCGCCGCGTCTCGAAGAGCTCGAGGTAGGACGCGTCATCGTCGAAGGCGAGGGCCTCGATCCCCAGGAGTGTCTCCTCCCGCGCTGCGGGACCCAGCGTGTCGCGCATGTAGGTGAAGACCACGGTGTCCTTGTTCAGCTCGTCGAGTTCATCGAGATGGAGCATCTCGGTGTAGAGGCCCCGCACGCCGTCGCGCGCACGGTCGTCGGCCAGCATCCGGTCGACCTGGCTGGCGATGCCGGCGTCCGTGGTGAGTTCGCCTGCAGCGGCAGCCTCGAGCAGCTCGCCGTCCGGGATGGTGTTCCACAGGAAGAAGCTCAGTCGCGAAGCCATCTCAAAATTGCCATGCGCATTGGGGGGCGCACCGGCTTCGTCGCCGAGCTCCACACGGTAGAGAAAGTGCGGAGAGGTGAGGAGCGCAGCGATGCCGAACTCCAGTCCGGCGTGGAAGTCGCCCAGCTCGGCTGCCGCTTCGTCCGCGAGAGAAACCACGGTGTCCAGCTCGGCGGTGGTCAGCGGGCGGCGCCACGCGTGTTCTCCGAGACCCGAGAGCACCTCAGCCGCACATGCGTCATCCACGATGGCGGAGGGGGCACACGTCACCCAGCGGGTCCTCCGGTGCTCGTCCTCCATGACCTGGCCGGCGACACTGAATGCCGCAGATTCGTACTTCTCGACGCCATAGGAAGAGATGCTCGTGCGGGCTGCACCGACGCTGAAGAGCCCCTCGACTCGCTGGTCAGGCTCGAGCGAGGCCGGCAGGACCAGTCCGGATCCAAAGAGGTCGCGAAGCGCGTTCACGTATTGCGGCGTCGTGAGTCGCTTCAACGCGGGAGTGGGCGCGTCGATGTCCGGTGGCGCGGTGGCACGCTCGACCGGCGATGCGTTCTCCCGCTGCCCGGTGCCGGCTCCCGGCTCGGGCTGGCATGCGAGCAGGATGGGAAGCAGCGGAGACATCGGGCCTGTCCGGGAACGGCGGGTGTCTGCAGAGTACATGCGACTGGACGGTGCTTCAAGCCAGCCCTTTCCGTGAGGTCAGTCTCGTTCCGGCCGGTCTGTGACCCGCCATTGTCCGCCGCGCGTCTCCGGACAGTCTCCGACTGGAGCCGGCGGCCGGCATCCGGTGCCGGGACGCGTCGGGTCTCCAGGGTGGAGGGTGACCATGGCCATCTCCCACCCGGATGGCTGCTGTCTCCCCGTGCCGGTTAGGAGCGGGCCACCAGAGGGGCCGTGCGCCCCAGCAGGAGGAATGATGCCCGTGATTATCGACGGGGCGGCTGGCCTCGAGGCCCGCGCCAACACCGAGATCGGTGCCACCCGTTGGGAGACCATGACCTTCGAGATGATCCAGGCCTTCGCCGATGCGACGGGGGACCACCAATGGATTCATGTAGACCGGGAGCGAATCGCTGCGGAGTCGCCGTTCGGTGCACCCATCGCCCACGGCTACTTCACGCTGTCGATGGTGGCGGGCAAGTTCTTCGAGCTGCTCGACCTCCAGAACATGGCAATGGTGATCAATTACGGCACCAACAAGGTCCGCTTCCCCAACCCACTTCGCGAGGGGGATTCGTTCCGGCTGGCAATCCAGCTCGGTGACGTCACGGCCAAGGGCAAGGGTTGGTACGAGGCGATCTTCCATGCCGCCATCGAGATCGAAGGCGCGAGCAAGCCGGCAGTGGCGGCCGAGTGCGTCTACCGATTCCTGCCAGCCAGCTGACCACGACTGGCTGGTTCGGGCCAGGGTTGCTGACGTCCCTGCTGCTGGTCCTCGGGTCGTGCGCGGGCGAGCCGTCTTTGGCGCCCCGCGTCGTGGTGCTCGTGAGCATGGACACCACGCGGGCCGATTCGCTGTCCTGCTACGCGGCGGAGAGCCACTGGGGCCTGTCGTTCCCGGACGACAGCCGGCCGATACCCGCTACGCCCGTGGTCGATGCGCTCGCGGCGGAAGGCGTGCGTTTCTCTTGGGCAATTGCCCATGCTCCGACGACGCTCTCCTCCCATGCCAGCATGTTCTCGGGGCGGGATTCCCATCGTCATGGCGTGCCGCGGAACGGGTATCCGCTGCCAGCGGACCTGCCCCTCCTGCCGGAACGACTCCAGGAGGCCGGATGGGACACGATCGCCGTGATCGGCTCGAGCGCGCTCGAGAAGAAGATGGGTTTGAACCGCGGGTTCGTCGCCTATGACGACCCCGGCCCGCAGCCGCCGGGGGGCATGTACATGCGTCCAGCGGCCGAGGTCACGGATCGGGCGCTGGCGGCGGTCGATGCCCGCGCGGGCGACCCCGACCGGGTCGGCGACGACCTGTTCCTGTTTGTTCACTACTACGACCCGCACATGCCATGGTTCACCGCGCCGGAGGACACCGTCGCGCGGTTCTCGTGGCCTGGCTACGACGGGCCGGTGGACGGTTCGATGTCGTCCATCGGCTTCCTGACCCGCAGCCGCGTGGAGGGAACCCTGCGGTATGGCGATGCCCGGCAGGCGCGGGCCCTCTACCTGGCGCAGGTCGCGTACGTCGATGCCGAGATCGGTCGGCTCCTGCGGGGTCTCGGTGAGCGTGGCCTCGACGAGGACTCCCTTGTGGTTGTCACGGCGGACCATGGAGAGGTGCTCGATGAGGATGCGTCGCGGCCCTACACCCACGGTCCGTCGACTGCGCTGGAAGCGACGCACGTTCCGCTCGTTCTTCGCGGGAAGGGCCGTCTTGCGCTTCCGGTGGGCGTGACCGTGACGCCCGTGGTCCGTCTGCAGGACCTCGCCAGTACGGTGCTCGGAGCGGTCGGAATCCGGGAGGCGATGGGGGATGGGCTGGATCTCGCCCCCCTGTGGTCGGGAAGGGAGCTGGAGATCCCGCCAGCATTCTCCGAGGCGACCCGTCCCATGAACCTCGAACAGCGGCACAAGTGGAACAACGCGAACCTCGAGCGCTCGGTTGTCGATGGTGGACACCAGCTCCGGGTCCGGCTCATGGAAGGCGGGCTCGCGACGCTCCATCGGGTCGCCCCTGGCTCGCCCCGCGTTTCGGACGTGTCGCGCATCCGCGCCATGGGGCAACTGGTCAAGCGGTGGGACTCGGCTGCGCCGGCCTGGGTCCCGCCGGCCTACGACGCAGAGACCCGGAAGGCACTCGAGGCGCTGGGCTACCTGGACGGAGCGGATGCGCGCGAGGTGCCGAGCGCGGATGGGGCTACCCCGATCGCGTCTCCACGGTGAGCGCTTCGGTCCAGGTCCGGACGCTCGGCCGTCCAGGTGACTGGATGAGAGCCTCGTATCCGACGAATCCCTCTCCGAGAGCGTAGTTGATCCGCAGCACGATGACGCCGTCCTCACGGCGGGTCTCGGCCACGCACACCAGCCAGTCCGGTCGATGTTCGGCCGCTGCCAGGGTGACCTCGCGGTCGGATAGGGAGCCGTCCCGGACGTGGCGCGATGTCCATGTCTCGCCGATGGTGGGCTCGGCGGACAGGACCCTTTGCGGCGGCTCCCAGAGCATCAGGATGCCGTCCGGGCGATAGGTGCCCAGGTCCTCGAGGCCTGCAGGCCCGTATCGGACGCAGGCATCCTCCACGACGCGGGACGCATTCGTGATGTCGCGGGTCACCCTGCGGAATCGAACGCCGTCCGGACCGGGTTGCGGCTCGCCCCAGGTCTCCTCGAGCACCACTCTGGGGAGTTCGAAGGGCCCCGCCCGGCCGACGCGGGCATAGCGAACGCGGCTCGGCACCGGAGCGCGTTCAAGCAGGGCGGCGGGGATGTGCTTTCGCCAGTCGGGGTCGGGGGGCATGGTGGTCGCGTATCCGCCGCGCGCGGTGATCGGGCTGGGCACGGAGCAGAGGGTGCGTCTAACATCAAGCCCGAGCCCTCACCCGGAGTCCATGTGGCCTTCGAGCTGTCTCCGCTGACGCGATTGCAGAACACCCGACTCGTGCTGGATGCGGATGAGCGACGTTCGTTGTACCGCGTGGACCGCAGCGACATGTCGACGGTGCGGGTGGTCGCGGTGCGCAGCAGGAAGCGCATTCCGGTGCTCCTGCTGGACGTGAGCGGGACTGGCTGTGCGGTCTGCGTACCCACCGAACAACTCCCGCTGTTGAAGGAGGTTGCGGATGGTTCTGGACCCGGTGGCTGGACGGTCGGGATCTGGATGCCGAAGCTGGACCGCCCGCTCGCCATTCCTGCCCGGGCCCGGTATCTGAAGCCGATGCCAGGAGGGATTCGCGTGGGCTTCGAGTTCACGTTGCAGGAGTCCAGCCGGGACGACCTCGACGCCCGCTTGCAGAGGCTGTTCAACCAGCGGCGTGCGTTCCGCGTCCGGCCGCCAGCCAACCAGTCGATCCGGGTCGAGGTCCATCGCACGGTGAGCGGGCTTCAGGTCATGGGGCTCCTGCGCGACCTCTCGCTCATGGGCGCGGGGATCCTTGTCGGAACCGACCAAGGTGCTTCGCTGGATGCAGGCGATGCCCTCCGGATCCGGCTCCATCTGCCGGGCAGCGGGTCTACGGAGCTGGCAGCCACGCTGCGGTACCGCAAGGACCTGGGGCTGCCTGCGGCAGCTGCGGAGTATGGGGCGCCCGCAACGCACCTCGGCGTCGAGTTCTCCCCCGGGGCCGTGCAGGCAGCGCGGGCAACGAACGCCATGGGTGGCTACATCGTCGAGCAGCAGATGCGGCGCAAGCGGATGTCGGACGAGGCCAGCGAGCGGTCCGGCGAAACCTGACGCCCGGTGGGCGTCAGGGCGTGCGGATCACGTACGGCGTGCAGACGCCAGGGCGGTCGATGGCCCGGTCGAGGCAGACCAGCAGCCAGTCCGTGCCGGGTTTCTGTGCTGCGAGGAGGTGCAGTTCGGCACCGGGGCCGACGGTAAGCTTCGCTCCACGGCACGCGGCTGGAGTGCCCTGGATGGTGCATGCCTCTTCCACGACGGTGGGGGCGCGGATGCCCGCCTCGACGAAGGGCGCCCACATCGAAGCGAGGGCGGCATCGAGCGCTGCCTCACCCTCGCCAGCGGAGAGCAGCAGGCTTTCTCCGGCTCCCACGAGCGCCAGCCCGTCTGCGGTCTGCTGGACGGAGCCCCCGTCAGGAACCGCGAGCGGAAGATTCGAGCGCTTCGCCCATGCGGACAGGTCGGGAGGTGCTGCGAGCGCAAGGCCCAGGGTCAGAAGAATGCTGGTCACCGGCGCTCCATGTCAGTTGCTTCGCTTGCGGAGCTCTTCCATGAACCAGGTGATGTCCTGGAGCTGCTGGGCGCGGGCATCGGCTGCATCGGCCTCTGCTGCCTCACGGGCGGCAGCAGCCGCGAGCTCCCTTGCCTCGGCGCGACGCAGCCCCTCCACCAGGACGGCTGCCCGCTCATCGCGTTCCTCTACGGTGCTCCGGAGCCGTCGGGCCTCCCCTTCGAGCGCCGTGAGCGCACGCTGCTGGCGGGTGAGCGCGATGCGCAGCTCGTGGGATTCCGCCCGGTCCCGGTCGAGTGTCTCCTGCAGCCGGCTGACCTCCGCCTCGGTCTTCGCGAGTTCAGCTTCCAGGGCCTCCGCCCGGTCGGGACCCGCGGCACGCAGCGCGGCCGCCTCTGCCCGTGCGGCCTTGGTGAGGACCTGCTCCGCCTCCCGCTCACGGATTGCCTGGCCTGCAGCAGCTTCCGCCTCCGCGACAGCGCGCTCGAGCTCATCGATCCGGGCCTTTGCCGCCTCGCTTGCGCGCGCGTTCCAGGATGCCTCCGCTTCGCTCTGTTCGTGTGCCGCTTCGAGTCCGGCCAGTTCCTGCGCAAGCTGACTTGCTGCCAGCCTTGCTGCATTGGCCTCTTCGCGCAGCGCGGTCACATCCACAGCGAGCGTGTCGCGCTCGGCGACGGCTGCATCTCGCTGCGCCGCCGCTATCGCGGCGCGTCTGCGGTCGTCTGCGGCCAGCTTCCGTGTCTGGGCGAGGTCCTGATGGGCGGCCTCTGCTGCACGTTTGTGGCGCGCCACGGCGGCATGCAGCTTACCGGAGTCAAGGGCCGCGTCCTCTGCAATTGCCTGCGCAAGCTCCAGCTCCTCTGTCGGATCGACGACGTCCGGGACCGACGCAGCGGCGGCATGCGACGGCATCAGCGGACGGAGCATGTCCCGGAGGCGGTCGGGCTGGATGGGTGGGCCCATCACGAGCTGGGCGCGGTGGGGATGGAGACAGTGCACCGCCAGACGGTCGGTCATCCCGTCGGCTGCCAGGAGACAGACAAGGGATTCCGGCCACGTTGCACGGATCTGTTCGGCAGCAGTGAGGTCGTCGAGGCTCGAGGCAGCCAGGACGTAGAGGGCACCAGGCGACCCTGCCAATGCGGCCGCGTGTTCCGACGTGGTTTCGAGTTCGCCCCAGTCGGCCAATGCCGCCGCCGCGATCTCGTGGAGTCCGCGGGGCAGCGCCACGCCGACCAGTGGGCGACTCATGCGCCACCTCCGCCGAACAGTCGGGCGAAGAAGCCCTTCTTGCCTTGTGTCTTTGCGATGGTCGGAGCGTCGGTCTCTGCCGTGGGCGCGAAATCCGCAGGGGGTGCCTCCGCCTCGGCCACCAGGTCGCCTGCCTTCGGTGCGCCTCCGCGCCGCAGCAGCAGGTCGTATGCGTCCCGGTCACTGTCTTGGCTCAGCCGGTCCTTCGCCATCTGGGCCGCCTGTCGCATGAGGCTGGCGCGGCGGCGCAGCTCGGAGTCATTGCCCGGATGGTCCGCGACGGCAGCCCATGACGCGATGCATTCGTCGGCCGCCCTGCGGAGACTTGCGGGTGAGGAGCTCGGGCGAACGCCCAGCAGGTCGTACCAGTTCTCTGTCGTACGGGCGTGGTACCGCTCGAGGCTGTGGTGGGCCGCCTTTCCGAGCTCGGAGTCGGGTGCCGGGCCCTGCGTCCGCCTCGCGTCCTCGCTCCGGCGTGCGTCCTGGCCGATGGCGGCGAAGTCGATGTCTGGAAGCAGGTGGCTGTCGACCCCATCGAGCTCTCCAGCCATCTCGTCGAAGCGAGCATCCTCTCCCTCTGCGAATGCCAGCCGCACCCGTCCGCGGACCACCTCCCGACGAACGGCTTCAAGCTGGATGCGGCTTCCACCGCGGGCGACGAGCGCCGCAACCAGGTCATCGTCGGTGCGCGCGACCAGCTCGGAGCCATCATCCAGCAATCCGGCGGCTTCGAAGGCGGCCCGGAGCTGGACTCGTTCGTCATCCGACGTGGCCCAGAGCAGTCGCCCCCCGAGAAGAAACAACTGCACCATCCCCCCTCCGACCCGGGCCCGAAGCACACCCGTGGCCCGCCGCCGGCCGAGGGCCATGGCGAGTTCCGTCGTGCTGGGGGGGGCGGTCTTGGCGGACACGGAATGCTCCGGGGCGCCCACTCTAATCAGAGCGACGGTTGGCTGTGGCGGATGCCGCCCAGGTCAACACGAGCACCGCGACGCCCGCCAGTGGAACGCCGAGGCTTCCGGAGGCGGCCGCCTCGGCGAGCGTCCCGAAGACGACGACCGTGCCGGTGAGGATGTAGGTCCCCGCGACAAGGGGCAGCGCTGGCACGCGGAAAGGACGGGTGGCAGTGCGTCGGGTCGCGCGAAGTCGCAAGGCGGCCGTGATCGTCAGTGCGCCCACGAGCATCATGGCAACGCCGGACGTCGCGAGGATGGTCGTGAAGGTCCCGCTGCAGATGTACAGGCCCGCCAGCATGGCCTGCGCGAGCAGTGCATTGCGGGGCGCCTGGCCCCGGCCGCTTCGTCTTGCGAGGACATGGGGAAGGACACCCTCCTCTGCCAGTGCGGCTGCGATCCGGGCGCCGGCGAGGACGGTGCCGTTGATGCTCGCGAGGATTGCGACCCCGATGAGGGCCGCCATCGCGGTGTCTGCGCCGGGGCCGAGCAGGGCGCGCGCGAGGGCCGTACCGGACTCTCCCAGAGCCGCCAGACCATCGAGACCGAAGGCCGAAATCAGGCCACCGCCTACGAGCAGGTACAGGGCGGTGACGAGCGCTGTGCCGCCGACGGTCGCGGTGCCGAGGACTCGTCCGGGTCGTCGCACCTCTCCCGCAATGTAGACGACGGTCGGCCATCCCGCATAGCTGAAGTACACCCCGAGAAATGCGGACAGGACGGTGGCGTCGCGTCGTGGTGGAGGCAGCTCGGGGAGCTGGACGGGAGCGCCGAGGAGGGAAGCACATGCGAGCCCCCCGAGCGTGATGACGGGCACCAGACAGAGCAGGGTCTGCAGCCCCGCGGCGAGGCGTGCACCCAGGAGATTGATGGCGGTCGTAGCAGCCACCACGCAGAGCCCCACGACCGCAGCGCCGGTGATGGGGAGTGCGCCGAGCTGCGCGGAGAGGTCTCCACGGAAGCCGGCAGCAGTCAGGAGCATCTGCACCTGGTACGTACCCAGTGCTGCGGCCATCGCGGCGATGCTTGCGGCGAAGCTCACTGCGAAGACGACGACCCCGCTGGCTGCGGCAAGGGATCGTCCGAAGGCCGCCCGCTGGAATACGACGTCCCCGCCGCCTCGGGGAAGCAGCGTGCCGAGCTCGGCGTAGCATGCCGCGCCGCAGAGGCTCACCACCCCGCCTGCGATCCACAGTGCGAAGAAGGCACCGGTCGAGTCGACGGCCTGCGCCACGAGAGGAGGGGTGAGCAGGATTCCGACGCCCAGCATGGAGCCGACCACCAGCGCCGTTGCTCCCAGCTTCCCGACCACCCGCGGTGGGCCGGCGTCAGTCAAAGCAGCGCGTCTGCAGGTTCACGAACTCGAGGATTCCGGCCCGTCCGAGTTCCCGGCCGTATCCGGACAAGCCGATTCCCCCGAAAGGGACCCGAGGGTCCGAGTAGCTCATGTTGTTGATGAAGACGGCGCCAGAACGGATTTCATCAGCGATCTGTCTCGCCCGCTCCCGGTCGGCCGTCCAGAGGCTGGCGGACAGGCCGTATGCCGTGCGGTTCGCCCGTGCGATGGCAGCCTGCGCATTGGCGACGCGGAAGACCGCTGCGACCGGACCGAACAGTTCCTCGTCTGCTGCGGGACAGGCATCGGGCACCCGGTCGAGCACGGTGGGGGGGTAGAACCATCCGGCCCGGTCGGGAATCTCGCCGCCAAGCCGCACGACTGCACCGGCGGCGATCGAGGCATCGACCTGCGATGCAAGCAGCTCGCGGAGGTCTGCGCGGGCGAGCGGTCCGACCTGGGTGCTGCGCTCCATCGGGTCGCCCATCTGCCGTGCCCGCATCGCCCGCACCAGCCGCTCCACGAACGCTTCTGCAACGGCGTCCACGACGATGAATCTCTTTGCGGCAATGCAGCTCTGCCCGCTGTTGAGGCATCGGGATGCAGCGCCGATGGACGCCGCGTGGTCCAGGTCGGCATCCTCGAGTACGATGAACGGGTCGGACCCCCCCAGCTCCAGAACCGTCTTCTTCAGGTGCCGTCCGGCTTCGGCCGCGACCGCACGCCCTGCGCGGTCCGAACCGGTGAGGGTCACGGCCGAGATGGCGGGATGTGCGATGAGTGTGGGCACGGCATCGACCGGCACCCGGACCTCGTCGAATACGCCCGCCGGAATCCCCGCCTGGCGCGACACCGCCACGATGGCGGCACTGGTCTTCATGGTCGCTGGCGCATGCTTCACGAGGACGGCATTGCCTGCCATGAGTGCCGGTGCCGCGAAGCGGAGCACCTGCCACACGGGGAAGTTCCAGGGCATGATCGCCAGCACGCCTCCCAACGGACGCGTGACGATGACGGTCTCGGCCGCCTTCGCCTCCACCCGTTCTGGTGCGAGGTAGGCCGCCGCATGGGCGGCGTAGTGCTCACACACCCAGGCCGATTTCTCCACCTCCGCCTCGGCCTCGACGATGGGCTTTCCCATTTCGGCTGTCATGGTTCGGGCCAGCATCTGCCGGTTGCTGCGGAGCGCATTCGCGAGCGCCCCGAGTCGTTCGGCCCGGTGGGCCAAGGGCGCAGCAGCCCACGCTGGCTGTGCCGGGTGGAGGGCTGCGAGCATGGCTCGCACATCCGCCGCGGAGTGGGGAGACGGGCTCTCACGGGGCGCGCCGGTCACGGGGTCATGGTTCTCGAAGACCGACGATGGGGACATGGAGGAGCGGGGGTTCATGGCCGCGCGCCGCGATGGAGGTGGGCAATGGCTTCCTGGAGGAGTGCCCCCTGGGAGAGCGCGTTCGTTCCGCCCAGGCGCGCGAGGGTGGTGGTCGACGAGAGGATGCCGAGCGCCGTGCACCAGGCCACGTGTGTGAGCGCGCGCACATCGATGTCAGCGTTGATGGCGCCGCGCGCCTGATCCGCCATCAGCAGCGCCTCGAGCGCTCCGTTCAGGCGCATCGTGCGTGGATACACGACCCGCTCCCGGAATCCATCGCTGATGCCCGTATTGGCGATGTTGTCGTGGAGCAGCTGGAACGCCTCCGGATGATCCCCGTAATGCTCCACCATCGCCCGCATCATGGCTTCGAGGGCGGTCAGACCCGACTCGGCACGGGCGACCGCAGACACCATCACCCGCATCGCCTCGCTGAGCATTTCTTCCGCGACGACCTCTGTGAGCGCGTGCATGTCGTGGAACCAGTAGTAGATGGCCGGCGGCGATAGATGGGCGGCGCGCGCCACTGCGGTCACGGTGAGGCCGGCAGCCCCGTGCTCCTGCACGACCCTGCGGGCCGCTTCGAGGATGCGCTCCCGGCGCTCGGCCTGTCGGGCTGCCTTGCGTTCTGCCGCCGCGGTCTGCGTTGCCACCGGCCCTCCATTCGATTCGGGATATATATCG
Source organism: Myxococcota bacterium (assembly GCA_036126975.1). GTDB lineage: Bacteria > Myxococcota_A > UBA796 > UBA796 > UBA2385 > JAYYRS01. The sequence goes on along the minus strand of JAYYRS010000627.1, from coordinate 9,246 downwards.
TAATTTTGAATAGTATTCAATTATGAGCGAGGATCAGCGCGTCCGTCGGACGATTGCCTTGCGGGACGACGAAGACGGTATGCTCTGGCGCATGGAGCACGCGGACGCCTGTTCCACCGTCGACCCGGCAATCGGATCTCCCAGGAACGGCCCGGAGCGCATTTCTTGAGCTTCCACTACGCGCGCGAGCCCGGTGCAGAGGGGCAGATCCTGACCGGGGATGGCGCATCCGTCGGTCTCTTCCTGTCGGAGCTGCTCGCAGACGGCCCGCTTCCGGTGCGTGCAGCGCTCGAGCTTGTGTCGTATCTCGCGGACATCCTGACCATCGCGGACGAGGACCGGGCGCAGCACGGCGACATCAAGCCAGGCAACATCCGGATCGACGAATCCGGTGCGGTGAGTCTGGAAGGGTGGGGCGCAGAGCGGAGAACCGGCCGCGCGCCGGAGGGAGCAGGCGCGGCCTCGGCCGATGTCTACGGCGTGGGGGTCGTTCTGCACGCCTGTCTGTCGGACACCGGCCTCGGTGCGCTGCCGCGAAAACGGGAAGACCACGACACCGTCATCGCGGAGCGGATCGCCGAGATCGACTGGCAGGACCTCAACGACAAGCGCTGGATGGATGAGGTCCTCCACTTCATCTGCGGGATGTTGGCCTTCGACCCGGGTGCGCGGCCCGTGCCACTGGATGTGGCGAACATCCTCGGACAGGTATCCGCCCAGGCCGGGGGAGAGGGTCTGGCTGATTGGGCGGGTCGGGTCGTGGAGCCGCTGTCTCGAGACGAGCCGAAGCGGCCGGCGCCGCTGGCGGTCGAGGAAGAAGACCTTGGCGGACCGGAGGTGCTGGATGCACCGGTCAGCCAGGGGCAGGCGTTCAGCATGCGGAAGGCTGCCAGTGCGAAAGGCGAGTCGACGGCCTTCTGGACCCGCGATCGGATTCGCGAGATGCTCGCAGAGGAGGACGATGAAGACGAGCCGGTGCGACAGCGATTCACGCCTCGCGATGCCCGCTCGCCAGCACCCACCGCCTCGACCGTCCCGCGGCTGCCACAGCCGGGTTCCGGGCCGCCGCTGGTTCCCCCGTTCCCGGATGCGACGGTCGAGGGGCAGCCCGCACGCGCTCCGCGGGAACCCCGCCCTCCACCGAACCTTCATGGTTCCGTCCACGATGTGCCGGAGCCGCCGAAAAACGTCCGGCCGCCCGCACCGCCCGCGCCTGCGCCCGCAGTCCCCTCCCCGCCGCCACGACAGCACCCTCGTCCGGAACGCTCGCCCTCCGCAGGTGCGCCCGTCGCCCATGTCGGGAGCGGGGGTCAGCTGTCGCGGTCGGAAGCCCGGTCCGCCGTTGACGATGCGCGGCGCCTCAAGATTGCCATCGTCGTAGGCGCGCTGATGGTGTTCCTGTGCGGTGGTGGTGCGGCAGGAACCGCTGCGGTGATGTACACGCTCAAGCAGCAGTCGGAGTCGGAGGCGGCGCTTGTGCGCCCAGCGGTGGTTCCCGCGCAGCGACCCGCACTGAAGAAGGCCGCAGACACAGCCGGGCCAGATGACAAGCCGGAAGCGGACGCCCCGCCCGTTGCGGAAGAGAAAACACCGGCCAGGAAATCAACCAGAAGAACACCGCGAGCCCGGCCCGGGCAGGCAACGAAGAAGGCGGCAACGAAGAAGGCGGCGACGAAGAAGGCGGCGGCGAAGAAGAAGGCGACAAGGCAGGCGTCGGTAGCAGCCAGCGGGCCGGGTGGGCCTGCAGGAGCGCCGGCTTCGGCCCCCACTGCCCCATCCGGGGTGACCGCCGCGCCTGCGGCGACGCCAGGTGGTTTCCCGGCCACCGTGAAGTGGGTGCATCAGGGGATAGAGACCACGCTGGAATGCTCACCCGGAGGGCGGAAGGTATTCGTGGGCACGCTGCGCATGGAGATTGAAGACGTCACCACCTGCCGCGTGAAGACCGACTCCAGCATGACCGCCGTGCAGCTGCGCAGGGGCGGTACGGTCACCTGCACGGAGTCCGGTGGGCGTCTTGCCTGCAGCGGTCCACGGTGAGCAGGGAGCTGGAGGCGACCGCGGTTGCGGCAGGACGGGCCGGAGCGGACGTCGTGCAGCGGGCGTTGGCGGGTCCCCGGCGGATCCACCGCAAGGGTGCGGTGGACCTCGTGACCGAGGTCGACCTCGCGGCGGAGGAGGCGATCCGCACGGTGCTCCGATCGCAGACACCCGGCATCCCGATCCTCGCCGAGGAGGGCGGCGGCGCAGCCGTGGCCTCGACCCGATGGATCGTTGATCCGCTCGACGGGACAACCAACTTCGTCCACGGATTCCCTTCCTACGCGGTGTCGGTCGGGCTGCAGGTGGACGGCAGGCTCACGGCAGCCTGCATCGTCGACCCGCTGCGAGACCAGACCTATTCCGCCGCGCTTGGCCACGGCGCGACGCTGGACGGACAGCGTCTTCGGGTGTCGTCGGTCAGCCGGCTCGGGAACGCGCTGCTGCTGACGGGGTTCGCATACGATCGACAGACGCGGGCGGATTTCTACCTCCGCTTCGTGAAGGCATTCATGGAGCAGAGCCAGGGGCTGCGGCGGGCGGGGGCAGCAGCGTTGGACCTCTGCCACATTGCTGCAGGACGGGCCGATGGGTTCTGGGAGTTCAACCTGTCTGCATGGGACGTGGCGGCGGGCGTGCTGATCGTCGAAGAAGCGGGAGGTCGCGTGTCAGACATGTCGGGTGCGCCGCTCGACCTGGACCGACCGCGCCTGCTGGCCACCAACGGACGGGTGCACGAGGCCATGATGGACGTTCTCGGACCGCTGCTGACGCGGACTGACACGATGGCGTAGACTCGCGGGCGTCGCCGGTACGCCGGCAGGTTCCAGGAGCGGCCCGTGGGCATCGCAGTCGGCATCGATCTCGGTACCTCCAACTCTGTCGTGGCGATGGTTCGCGATGGCCAGCCCGTCGTGCTCGCGGACGAAGAGGGCCGCACCGTCCACCCGTCGGTCGTCGCGTTTGGATACGGCCATCAGGTGGTGGTCGGTCATCGGGCCCGACAACAGCTCGCGTACGCACCCGAGAACACCGTCTTCTCTGCGAAACGCCTGATCGGACGACGGTTCGGGTCCGAGGAGGTCGAGCGCATCCGGCGCATGGTGGGATGGGGGGTGGCGGAAGGTCCCAACGGTGACGCCCGCGTGCGCGTCCAGGGGAAGGTGTTCGCAGTCCAGGAGATCAGTGCGCACGTGCTCGCGCATATGAAAGGGGTTGCGGAGAGTGCCACGGACGAGACCGTAGATGCTGCGGTCATCACCGTGCCCGCCTACTTCAACGACCAACAGCGCCAGGCGACCCGGGATGCCGCCCAGATCGCCGGCCTGAACTGCCTCCGGATCATCAACGAGCCGACGTCTGCAGCGCTGGCCTACGGGTTTGGCCAGGGCAAGCGCCAGCACATCGCCGTCTATGACCTTGGTGGTGGCACCTTCGACATCTCGATCCTCCGGCTTGATGATGACCTTTTCGAGGTCATCTCCACGAGTGGTGACACCTTCCTCGGGGGGGACGATTTCGACATGGTGATCGCCGACCACCTGGTCGCCGAGGTGAAGCGCACGACGGGGGTGGATGTCTCCAGCAGCCACGCCGCCCGGACCAAGCTCCGCGAGGCCGCGGAACGGGCAAAGCGGGCGCTGTCCCAGGTCGAGGCCGTCGCCGTGAAGGTCCCCGGTCTTGGAAAGGATGACGACGGCAACCCCATCGGGCTCCAGACCCGGTTGGACCACCACACCGTGCAGCAACTCGTGATGCCCCTGATCCAGAAAAGCTTCGTGGTCACCGACGAGGCACTGGGTCTGGCTGGCCTCACACCTGCGCAGGTGGACCAGGTGCTTCTCGTGGGTGGAATGACCCGCTTCCCCCTCATCCGCGATGCAGTGGGACACTATTTCGGCAAGGAAGCTGGAGCGCACCTCAACCCCGATGAGGTCGTCGCGCTGGGGGCCGCCATCCAGGCGCACAACCTGACCTCCTTCGAGGAGGTACCAGGAGCCGTCCTTCTCGATGTGACGCCGCAGACGCTGGGCATCCGGACCGTTGGGGGATTCGTGGAATCCCTGATTCCCCGAAACACGCCGATCCCGACCGAGGCGGGCAAGATCTTCCATACGGCCCACGACAACCAGAACGAGGTCCGCATCCAGGTCTTCCAGGGAGAGAGCAGGATGGCGACGGACAACGAGCTGCTTGGAGAGTTCGTGCTCTCCGGACTGCGGCCAGCGCCACGCGGCGAGGTGCAGGTTCGCGTGACGTTTGCGATCGACGCGGACGGCATCGTGAAGGTGACGGCCAAGGATCTCGATTCCGGCCGGGCCGTGGACATGCTCATCGAGGCCAGCAGCAATCTCTCCGAGGACGAGATCCAGGAGATGAAGTTCGATGATCTCGGCTTCTAGTCGAAGCGCGTCCCCATCGGACTGCCGCCCCGGTATGCTGAAGCACCATCCTTTCTACGTCGGAGCCAGCCATGGACGCCCGCGCCCGCCTCAAGGTCGAGATCGACACCCTTCATGAGCTTCTCCCGGAACTGGACTACTACCGGGTCCTCCTGCTCGATGCGGATTGCGACCAGGATCAGATCGGAGAGGGTTTCCGGAAGGAGAGCCGTCGACTCCACCCGGACCGCATGAGCGTCCTCCGGGACGAGGCGGTGCAGGAACGGGCCAACGACATCTACCGGCTCGTCAACGAGGCCTATCGGATCCTCAAGGACCCCGATCAGCGCGCCCAATACGACCAGCTCGCAGAGCAGGGTATCCTGCGAATGACCGAGGACGCGATGGCGGAAGCGGCGGAAGCCGCGCGCAAGAACGACCCGGAGCACGCCGCGACCCACCCGAAGGCCGAGAAGTACTGGCAGATGGCCTTGAGCGACTGGAAGAACAAGGCCTACGGGGCCTGCGTCATGAACATCAAGTTCGCGCTCAACTTCGAACCGGACAACGAGGTCTTCAAGGAGTGGCTGGCCAAGGCGGATGAAGCCCAGAAGGAAGCCGACTCCAAGAAGGAGAAGAACCCGTACAAGCTCCGCATCGTCTGAGGACGCGCGGTCTGCGCCGGCGGACCGGTCCAGGAATCATGTGGCGTCTTCTCAGCCGATGACGTCGCCGTGGAAGAACCAGCGGCCTGCGGGGAAGCGTCCCTTCTGCTCGTTCCACCAAGCGCGCCATGCCTGGAGATGGTTGACCTGGACCCGCCAGGGCCCCTCCGCGTCGAAAGGCAGCCGGTGTCCGGTGGAGATCACCAGCTCGTCGTAGGTGCTTCGGCGAACGATGGCGTCGTCGTGGGCGAGTCGCTCGATGAGGAGACCGGGGTCGAGCAGGCGGCCATGCCGGTAGCGGAGTCCTTCCTGGTATCGGCCGCCCTCTCGCTCCCACCATTCTCCCCAGCGGTTTCGGAGGAGTGACTCTTCCGGGTCCTCGTGGTGGCCGGTGATCAACTCCAGGGCGGCTCCCGCGATGCGCGCGCGGGCGGGGTCGCGTGCGCCACATGCGTCGATCAGCCTTGGCACCGCCCGTGGGTCCCCGAGGTAGCCCATGCCCATCATGGCGCCGACGGCCGGCGCTCCTTCAAGTGCAGCCGAGCGGAACAGCAGCAGCAGGTAGTTGGGCCCGCCGTAGCGGCCAACGATCTCGCCGATCGCTGCGGGCGTATTCGGCTTGCGGGCCGTGAGGGTCTGGGCCTGTGCGTCCACGCCCTGCCACTCGCCGAGCAGCAGCAGCGCGGTGCTGACCTCCTCGCTCAGGGCGGGCTCGTCGAGCAGTTCGATGAGGATGTCGATGCTCGCTCGGTCACCGATACGGCCGAGTGCAACGACGGCCGCCTTCCGTGCGGTTCGCGGGCTCCCGGGGGCGATGAGGGTCCGCAATACCGGAACCGCCGCTGCTTCGCGTCGCCATCCCAGGACCTCTGCGGCGAGGGCAATGCCGGTTGGCTCCATCCCGGTCCGGGTCAGGGCCTCGAGGAGACCGTCTACGAGTGCTGCGTTGGGACTCCGCGCCATCGCGCCGACCAGCGCGCGACCCACGGCGCCGGCCGGTCGCACCTCGAGCAGCTGATGGAGGAGCACTTCGGCGGCCTCGAAGCTGCGGTGGCCCGCGAGCAGGTCGGCCGCGGCGACATACCGGGCGAGGGTTGGATCCGACAGGCGAGGCGTGCCACGAGCGACGGTGCGACTGCAGGCGTCAAGCTCCCGCGCAAGCGCCGGTACAACAGATACGTCTGCCGATGCGATGGCGGCACGGTGGGCCCCGATGCGCCGCTCCGGTCGTTCGGCATCCGCCCGTGAGAGCGGCGGCCGGGCCCGCTGGGCGTTGGCGCGGTCGCGCGCATGCTCGCCCGTGCGCTCGAGGTGCCAGTCGAGACTCCGGGTTGCATCTCCCTCGATGGCATCGGCCGACTCCACGCCTGCGGCGAGGTCGGCCGCCTTGAAGGCGGTCCGGGCTGCCGCGACTGCCGCGCGCTCGCCCGTGGCGGCCAGGCGGAGCGCTGCCCAGGCTCCCTGGAGGGGCATGTCCAGTGCGTGGAAGCCCTGGACTGCGCGCCGGTAGGAGTCGGCTGCGTCGTCGGGCCGGCCCTGCGCCCTGGCCAGATCGCCATGGCGTACGAGAAGCCGGTGGAGGAGAACGGGATCGGTCTTTGCTCCTTTACGGGCACCCTGCCACGCAGTGGCAGCAGCATCGTGTTCTCCAGCGGCCAGATGGACATCGCCGGTGGCGAGCATCATGTCCGCCGTGAGTCTCCCGTCGGACACCCGGTCGCTGAGCGCGGCGGCTTCGCCGAGTGCGTGCCGGGCCGCCTCGGGCCGATTCCGCTCCAGGTGTCGCTCGACAAGCAGAATCCAGGCACGCATGCGTGCGGGTGCCCACACATCTGGACCCACCCGCGGTGGCGCAAGACCTTCGATGGCCTGGGCAAGCAGGGATTCGGCCCATGGCTCCTGCCGCTCGACTGCCATGGCCCCGAATTCGAGGGCGGCGCGGGCCGGGGCCGGGGCGGGTGCCGCCCGGAGCGCGCGCAGCTGTCGCTCGGCCGCATCTGCGTCTCCCAGGTCTGCCTCGATGCGCGCGAGAGCAAGCGTTGCCTCGACGGGCGCGTGCGGCCCCGGGAAGTCATGGATGGCCGACACCCGCTGTCGGAGTACATCACGGGCGGCATGTCGTTCTCCCCGAGCCTGCCAGCATCGGGCGAGCGCAAGGACCGCCGCCTCGACCATCAATGCCTCTGCGGGGTCCTCCGGGGCAGAGACGGCCTCGTCAAGGAACCATGTGAGTTCCCGTTCCCACCCGTCATCGCCAGGGGGAAAGAGCCGCTCGAGCGTTCGGATCAGGCTGGCGTCTGCCGCGTCCCGCGCGGGCCACGGAGCAGGCAGTCGTGTGGCTCGCAGTGCCTTGAGGAATGCGAATCGGGCCGCGTTGTCGTCGGCACCGAGCTGCACCTCACCGAGTCGGGACCAGGAGGCGACCCGGCCGGGGTCCGCTGCGGTCGCCTTGCGGAGGAGGATCAGCGCAGAATCCGGGTCGCCTGCGCCCAGGACGGCATCCGCCTCGGCCAGCAGCAGATGACCGCTGAGGGGGTCCACTTCTCGTCGGGTCTGGAGCCGGGCGGCGGGCTGGCGGACGTCTTCATCGAGGATCCGGAGCGTGGCGATGAGCCAGCTGTCGAATCGGTCGTGCATCGGCTCGAACCAGCCTCGCTCCATGTCGTTGCCGGGGTTCCATCGACCGAACAGCGTCCCGCCCAGTTCCCCTGGTGCGAAGGCCCAGCGGTCGGCTGTCGCCGGTCCGTCTGCAAAGACGACGACCCGCCGGGCTTCGTCAGCGGCAGGCGCGAGGGCGGTCGCGGCGCGGATCCGCAGCGCGCCGCGAAAGAGCACGGCGCCGTTCCAGCGTTCGAGGAAGGCCCGCAGACTGGGTGGCAGCGGCTGCCCGATGGCGTCTACGGCGCCGGCAAGGGTGTCGTCACTTGGCGGAGGCCGGAGCTCATGGACATCGGACCGGTAGCGGTCGATCATGTGGAGGAGGGGCTGGAACGGGTCGGCAGCAGGCTGCATGCGGCACCAATGCAAAAGGGGCAGGGGTCTACCGTACCAGTCTTGACATGACAAGTGTACAAGCAGGATCCACCGGATGGCAAAGACAGGTGCAGCCCGCTACCGTTGCGCCGTGCCCATGCTCCTGTCGATCCTGATTGCCTGCGCCGAGCCACCGCCTCCCCCTGGCGAGGGACCGGTGCTCGGCGTGACGCGCATCCGCGCCTTCCACTCCATGGATCTTGCCGCATGGACGGCGGATCCCGAGCCTCTGGCCGAGCACGCGATGTCGCTCGGCATGCACGACATTGATGGCGGTCTCGAAGTCACCTTCATGGACCTGTCGGGAGGTGGCCGCTCATGGTGGGACCGGACATTCCGTTCGCCGTCCATCGGGATCCTCCGCCGGACTGCAGCCGGTTGGGAGCGCACATCGCGGTCGGTCGATGACGACGACACACCCGCACCGATCGATCCCCAGGGACTCGGCGACTCCCTTTGGGTCGTTGCTCGAGACGGCATCGGTGGAGATCCAGCAGCATCAAGCAGTGAAAACCGGATCCGGGTGGGCCCTCCCTGGAGAACCGCGCTCACGGGCAACGGGCTGACGGACCCGATGCCCGTGATGTTCGGTGGTCAGACCCTGTTGTTCCTGACGGAGTCCCATCAGCGCATCTCGCTGTATGCGGGGGAACCACTGGCACGGGTGCGGCAATGGCAGGGCCTCACCGTGCCGTATGCCCGCGAGGTGGATGGCGAGCTCTGGCTCCTCGCGCAGAAGCCCGCAGGCGGGAGCCGTCTCCCGGTGCCGGTACTCGCGCGAAGCGTGGATGGCAGGACATTCACATCCTTCGAGCCGCTGCTGCCACCCGGCCTGGCCCGGGTCTGCACGAGCCCCGTGTTGGGACCCGACCCGGCCCGCGGTGGCTGGTTGCTTCTTTGCGTAGAGGAGCAGGCGCCGGGTTGATCAGGCGTCCCGTCTCAGGCAGCCTGGGGAGGGGAGTCAACGTGGCGCAGCTCGTTCAGGCCCTCCCGGCAGGGCCGCTCGACATCATCGGCGACATTCATGGCGAGCTGGATGCCCTGCTCGCGCTGCTGGATCGCCTCGGCTGTGATCCGGACTCGCTTCGTTCGGAACGCCCCCTTGTATTCGTCGGAGATCTCGTCGA
>JAYYRS010000626.1:0-5256 GCA_036126975.1 Myxococcota bacterium | reverse complement strand
GAGCGGGCTGTCGGTGTAGCCCAGGGTCACTGCGTTCACCGTGACACCCTGGTCGCCGACCTCGACCGCCAGCGAGCGGGTGAATCCGAGCAGCCCCGCCTTGCTGGCCGCGTAGGCCGCCATGTAGGGCGTACCCTGGTGCGCGGCCGTGGAACTCACGTTGATGATCCGACCCCAGTTCCGTCCCAGCATGCCGGGCAGCACCTTGAGGGCGCACAGGAAGGACCCGGTCAGGTTCACCTTCAGATGCTCCTCCCACACCCGAACGTCCGTCTTCGTGACGAGCGAAGGCCGAATCATCCCTGCGTTGTTGACGAGCACATCCACGGGTCCAGCCGCCATGAAGGCCGCCTCGACGCTCGCGGGATCACCCACGTCCACTCGTACGGAGTAGGCGCCGATCTCGTCTGCAAGCGGCTCGATTTCCCCGCGGCTGCGCGCCATGAGCGTCACGCGGTATCCGAGCTCCTTGAAGCGGCGCGCCGTGGCTGCGCCAACACCGCGACCACCTCCGGTGACGACGACGTGCTTGGCCTTGGGCATGGGATCCTCCGCAATATGGTCCCGGATGCAGTTCCATCCGGTGGTTTCGGGTCTGCCGGAGCCCGGGGCCGGGTCCGGCGGGTCAAACGGTCAGGGCTTGGCGCCCGCGGTCCGGTACGACCCTGAGAAATACAGCAGGGGTGCGAGACCCTCCGCCGGAGGGTCGACGAGGCGTGCGTGCTCGATTCGACCAATGAAAATCGTATGATCGCCAGCCTCGTGCGCCGCGTGGAGGGAGCAGTCGAGGTTTGCAAGGGCTCCCCCAATCCAGGCCGCTCCGCTGCTGGGCGCGCGGTCGATGGCGAGGTCCGCCCACTTGCTGCCACCCTGCGGCCACCAACCCGCGAAGCGGTTGGAGACGCTGACCTGGCGGTCCGAGAGAATGTTCACAGCGAACGCGCCCGCCGCGGTGACGGCGGCGTGGGTCTCCTTGCCGTTCCCAACGCACACAAGGACGAGAGGCGGGTCCAGTGACACCGAGCTGAACGCGCTGGCGGTCATGCCATGGTCGCCGTCCTCGCCGGCAACGGTCACCACGGTCACGCCGGACGCAAAGCGCCCGAGGCACGCCTTGAAGGTGTCGGCGTCCACAGCCATCGGAATCCCCCCCCGCAATGCGTCGGTCCCGCAGCGTCGAAGCGAGCGCGCCGCGGCGCGGGCATATAACATGGCAGGGCGCACTCCGCGCGCAGTCCCTGCGACGTCTCTCTTGGCCTGCTCTCCCCGGGCCTCCGTCGCGCCTGCCCATGCTTCCCCCCTCCGCGATGCTCCGCCGACCCGTCCGAATCTCCCGCCCGGACCTCGCGCCCGAGGTCCGCAACCTCGTGGACCTCGTGTGTGCAGAGCCCGACGGTCGGCTCATCCCGTTGACCGAACTGGTCCGGATCCTCGGCATCACGATTGCGCCAGACTTCCATCGATGTCTCTCGACCCGCGGAGACCTCATGCTGCATCGCGATGCCTTCGAGAACAGCGGCCCGGCGATCCGCCGTCGCGTCAAGCTCGTTGGCTTCGAGGTGAATCTCACCATCGCACCCGAGCTGCGCGGTCGCCTCGTGCGCTTTGCCGACAGCTTCCAGCTGGAGTTCGAACCGGACCGGAGCGTGGCCGTCTCGAAATTCCTCTTCAACGTCGAGCTGCGCCGCCTGGAGCTGAACCACGAGCGAATCTTCGTGGACTTCGCCGGAGCCCAGGACGTCTTCATCGCTCTCGAGCCCATTCCCTGAGACACCCATCCGGGTACGGCGGGTTATGCCCGCCCGTCGCCCGCTTCCGAGGAGGTCGCCTTGTCCTCGAACGCTCCCAGAGCCAGCCAACGTGTCGGCCCCTTCGAGCTCATCGACCGCCTCGGTGGGTCGATGGGCACCAGTGTCTACCGAGCTGTCCGTCCTGCCGGTTCCCGCGATCCGCGAGAAGTCCGGATCCGCATTGCCGATGACCCAGCGGACGAGCGAGCCGCCGCGTGGATCCGCCACGAATACGACGTACTGCGTGCGCTCGACGACCCTCGGGTCCCGGCCGTGCACGGGTACTACGCGAGCCAGGTCGCCGTCGCGCTGGGTCACACCGAGGCCATCACCCTGCGGGAGGCCCTCGACGTTCGCGCCGAGGGACGGGTACCCATTGATGTCGCGACCTCGCTCGACCTGCTGGTCGAACTCGTGCAGGCGCTGCGTCATGCACACGGGAGCAACGTGATCGAGGGCGGTGTGGTTCACTCCGCGCTGCGGCCGGAACTCATCGAGGTCGACCGGGACGGACGCATCCGCATCTACGGCTTCGGGGCAGACCCCGGGCCGGCCATTCGCGGCTACGCGGCGCCGGAACTCGAAGCTGCCGCGTTCGTCGACCCGAGGACGGATCAGTGGGCGCTTGGAGCACTGGCCATCGAACTGGTGCTCGGTCAGCGGCTGTACGCAGGCATCCCCAACGCCGATGCGGAGGCGCGCGCCGGTCGGGTCGGCGCCTGGGTCGACCGCCTTGAGCGTCGCTTTCCGTCCCTCGCCCGCGTCGTGGGGCGCCTGCTGGCTCCCGCCGCAGGCGACCGATACGCTGACGAGGGCGAGCTGCTGCGGGAACTGCTCGAGGTCAGCCGGACGCTTGGTGGTCGCGCCGACCGGACCGGTCTCGTCGCGCGAGTCATCGCCGCACGTCCAATGCCGGAGCCGGAGCCGGAGCCGGAGCCGGAGCCCGAAAACAAGCCCACCGTCGCCGCCGATCCTGCGCCCACCGGTCCTCCGGCGCTGCCACCGAGCGCAACCCTCGTGCCCGAGCCGGCCGACGCCCCAAGCGTCACACCGACGAGCTCGGACGCAGTGCCAGACCCTGCTGCCGTTCCGCCCGCGAGTGCGTCGCCCGCCGTTGTGGCATCCGAGGTGACGGTCGAGCCCGACTCCACAGCCTTCTTCGGCTCGTCTCCGGAACAGGACGGCACCGTGTCCGGACCCGCGGCGACAGCCCCGACGCCGGCTGCCGGCTCGACATCGGTCCCCGAGGAGGAGGAGATCACGGAGGTGGTATCTCCGCGACAGGACCCCACCGAACCTGCCCTTGGACAAGTGGATCCGATTGCCGACGACGCCGAGGTGCCACGCTCCGGCGGCGAGCCTCTGCCCTGGTCGCCCCTGGAACTCCTCGCATTGTCTCTTGCGGGACTGCTGGCCGTCATCGGCCTCGTCTTCATGGTCTGGCGGTTCGGCTGAGCACCCTGGAGGCCGTACCGGTCCGGGGGGTCGCCGGCGTCGCAGGAGTGGCAGTTCCGAGCCCCACCCTGCCGCCCGCGACAACGACCAACTGCTGGCTGCTCGGGCACGCCGCGGTCGTCGCCGTGGACCCCGCCGGCGTCGCACCCCAGGACCAGGCAGGCCTCGTTGCGGCTCTCGATGGACGGAGCGTGCAGGCCATATTCCTGACCCACCATCATGGCGACCACGTCGGAGGCGCGCGCGATCTGCAATCTCAGACCGGCGCCCCCATCCTCGCGCATCCCCACACGGCCGCCAAGGTCCAGTTCCCCGTGGACCGCCTCATCGACGAGGGAGATGTGCTCCAGACCGATGCCGGCTGCTGGACCGCACTGCTCACCCCCGGCCACGCGCGCGGCCACCTCTGTCTCCGCTCGGAAGATGGCGACACCATCGTTGCGGGTGACATGCTTGCAGGAGAAGGGACCATCGTGCTGGACCCGCCAGAAGGCGACCTCGCCGCGTACCTCTCCAGCCTCGCCCGTCTCGCGGCGCTTGAACCGAGCCGACTGCTTCCCAGCCATGGCGCCGTGATCGAGCCTGCACTGCCCATGCTCGAGCACTATGTCGCCCACCGCCATGCCCGGACCCGTCAAATCCGGCTGGCATTGGAGGCCTGCGGCTCGGCCCGTCCGCTGGAGCTCGTCGCCGCGGTCTACCCCGATTTGCCTCTGGCTTTCCATCCCGTCGCAGGCAGGCAGGTGCTCTGCCACCTTCTCTGGCTCGCCGACCAGGGCGCTGTGGGCTCCTCCGGCGACACCTTCTTCAGCCATGGCGGTGCAGCATGAGCCAGACCGACGCAGACGTTCCCCTCGACGACGCTCCTCCCAAAAGCGAGTCGCAACGTCCGGGGCTCGATTCCGAACTGGAGGAGGGACTCCGTCACCTTGGGAACGTCCTCGGCGGCGTCGCGACACGGCTTCTCGGTCCCGGAGTCACGGGTCGCGGGCTCAACGACAGGCCGACGATCTCACCGGCCGCCGATGAAATGATCGACGACGTCGGAGACAACCTTGGCCGCCTGCTCCATGCAGCGGGCCGGGCACTCGAGGCACATCCGACGGCACCGGGCGCAGCCTTCGGCGCGGCGACCCGCGACGCGGCATCCCCCATCGAGCCCGCCCCGGGAGAGGCCCCGCTCACCGAAGGCCTGCGCGCCCTTGGACGCGGGCTCGCCGCCACCTCGGAGGCCGTTCTGGACAAGGTCGCACCACGCAGGGCCACCGGAGCGGAGGAGTGAGCGCCCGTCCGGCCGCCTTCGTGACCGGCACGGATACCGAGGTTGGCAAGTCGGTTGTCACCGCTTCACTCGCGGCGGGTCTCGTTGCGGCCGGGCTTCGGGTGCGGGCCGTAAAACCGCTCGCATCTGGAGGAACCGCGCCCGGGGAGGACGCGATGCTGCTGGGCAGGGCTGCGGGCCACCCTCCCCTGGTCCACGCGTGTTTCGAAGCCCCCGTGGCACCCCCTCGGGCCGCAAGGCAGGAAGGTCGCCGCATCGACCCCGCGACCGTTCTCAGCTGGACCGTCGCCCAACGCCGCGCGGATCACGCCTTCCTGGTGGAAGGTGTCGGCGGCTGGCGAGCCCCGCTCGCAGACAACTGGGAGGTGCGGGACCTTGCGACCGAACTCGGACTGCCGGTCGTGGTCGTGGCTGCGAACCGCCTTGGTGTACTCAACCATGCTGCGCTCACGGTGGATGCCGTCCGTGGATGTGGCCTCCGCGTGCTCGGCGTGGTGCTGAACGACGCCTTCGACTGTCCACCGGAGCTTGCGGCATGGAACCGCGACGACCTGCGAACGCAGCTCCCCGGAACGCCCATCATCGCCCTACGGCGCCTCACCCTGCCCCGTGACCTGGACACCGCCGGGAGCTGGCTCGCGCGTCGACTGGGTCTCCTGGGCTGAGACCTTCGACATCCAGGACTCAACCCGGCCGCGCAGGACGGGCAGGGGCACGGCCCCTGCACCC
>JAYYRS010000625.1:0-3347 GCA_036126975.1 Myxococcota bacterium | reverse complement strand
AGCGCAATCTCGCCGAAGCCGAAGTTGAGCATGCGGGAACGGTCCTTGGTGGGCGGGGGCTCGCGCCGTTGCCTATCCCGCCCCGGCGAGGCGCGCGTCGGTTCCGGGTGGCGCGGCGGGTACCTGCGGCGCTACGTCATCTGCCAGAACTGGGGTGTGCATGCGCGCGGGTCTCGACGTCCTCCTCTCCGACACCTCGTCGCTCAAGGGCGCTCGGGTCGGCCTCTGCTGCAACCACACCGCGGTCACCCGCGGGTTCGACCATGCGCTGCCCGCACTCACGGCTGCGGGTGTGTCCATACGGCGGGTCTTCGGTCCGGAACACGGCGTCGACTCCACAGCCCAGGACATGATTGCCGTTGACGACGGCCCGACGGCGCGGACGGACACGCCCGCCGTGGTGTCGCTGTACGGTGACTCGGAAGCGAGCCTTCATCCCCCCGAAGAGACGCTCGCGGATCTCGACGTATTGCTCTTCGACATCCAGGACATCGGTGCACGCTATTACACGTACCAGGCGACACTCGGGTTCATCATGGAGGTCGCCGCACGCACCGGAACCGAGGTCGTCGTGCTCGACCGGCCCAACCCGATCGATGGTGTCAGCCTCGAAGGGAACGTCGTGGAGCCCGGATTCGAGAGCTTCGTCGGCGCGTACCCGCTCGCGAATCGGCACGGCATGACGATGGGTGAACTGGGCCGGTACTTCAAGGAGCAGCTGGGCATCGATGCTCCGTACCGGGTGGTTCCGGTCGAAGGGTGGCAGCGGCACCAGTGGCTGGACGAGACGCCGCTGCCGTGGGTCTATCCGTCCCCCAACATGCCCACGCTGGAGACGGCCGCGATCTATCCGGGGATGTGCCTGATCGAGGGAACCAATCTGTCCGAGGGTCGCGGCACCACCCGCCCGTTCCACCTGGTCGGCGCGCCCTGGCTGGACCGGGCACGGTTCACCGAGTTGTGTCGCAAGGGTGCGGCAGATGCCGGGCTCAGCGGCGTGGCGTTCCGAGAGGCGACGTTCGAGCCGCGGTTCCAGAAGCATGCTGGCGAGGTCTGCCATGGAACGGAGGTGTTTGTGACCGACCGCCACGCCATGCATGCCCTGCTGCTGGGCATGGTGGTGCTCGAGGCGGCGCTTCGGGCCGACCCGGACCGGTTCGGGTGGCGCACGGAGACGTACGAGTTTGTCGATGAACCGATTGCCATCGACCTGCTGTTCGGCACCGCCGAGGGCAGGGTGGGACTGGAGAGCCGCGTGCGGCCCGCCGAGCTTCTCGAGGCGTGGGGGCCCACACGGGCCGAGTGGGAAGACAAGCGGCAGGCGGCGCTGCTGTATTGAGTTCGGCAGGTCGGGGGGCCCAGCGGTCTGTGCGACCCGGTTGCGGCGTCCGAGGCCCCACGCTCAGGAGAACAGCACCTCGTCGAGGCAGCTTTCGTCCCCGTCGCGGATTGACTTGCCGGTCGCGATGGCGCGGGGGAGGATGTTCTTCACGTAGAAGCGGAGGTTCAGGATCTTGCCTCTGTACAGGCGTGTATCGGCCTCGGTCACTGCGCCGCCTGCCAGTTTCTCTGCCGCGACCCGAGCCTGCTCGACGGCTTCCACCGCGAGGGCAACGCACCCGAACTGGTCGAGGAACGGTGAGGCCTGCAGCATGGCGCCCTTGAGGTTGCCCTGCATGCCCAGCCCACCGAGGTGCATCGCGCTCCCTCCCAGGCTGTCCCGGGCCTTCTCGACGCCGGGAATGAACTCGGCGAGCACCTCGTGCTTCTTTGCGGCCTCGATGATTTCGGTTGCCTCGGTCAGCCAGTTCATGAACAGGATGCCCGAGCCCTTTCGCATCTTCCGTCCGAGCAGGTCCATGGCCTGGATCCCGTTGGTCCCCTCGTAGACGCTCGCGATCTTCGTGTCCCGGACCAGCTGTTCAACGGGGTATTCGTTGGTGTAGCCGTAGCCGCCGAAGCACTGCAGGGCCATGACGGTCGAGTCGTACCCGCGGTCCGAGCAGTAGGCCTTCACGATGGGCGTCATCAGCTCCACGTATCCCTTGTGGGCGCGAGCCTGCTCCGGGTCGGAGCAGGCGTGCCAGAGGTCGAGCCTCAGGGCGGTCCGGTAGACAAGGCTGCGCATGGTCTCTACGTGCACCTTCTGCCAGAGCAGCATCCGTCGGACATCCGGATGGACGACGATGGGGACGCGGGGTGCGGAGGCATCTCCGAAGTTCTCGATGCTCGCCCCCTGCAGACGCTCCCGGGCGTAGTGGAGGGCATTCTGGTACGCGGCTGCGGCGCCACAGAGCCCCTGCAGTCCGACCTCCATCCGGGCCTCGTTCATCATGAGGAACATGATGCGCATGCCGTCGCCTTCGTTGCCCAGCAGATAGCCCCGGGCCGGCCGGTCGGCGCCGAACACCATCACACAGGTCGCCGAGCCATGAATGCCCATCTTGTGCTCGATCTTGCCTACCTTCACGTCGTTCCGACCCGTCAGGTTGCCCGCTGCGTCGAAGTCGAACTTGGGTACGAGGAAGATGCTGAGACCCTTGGTGCCGGCGGGTGCCCCGGGGGTGCGGGCGAGCACGAGGTGGACGATATTTTCGGCGAGGTCGTGGTCCCCGCATGAAATGAAGATCTTCTCGCCCGTGAGGAGGAAGACTCCGGGGTCATCCGTGGGTCGAGCCTTGGTCACGCTGGACCCGACATCAGAACCGGCGCCGGACGCGGTCAGGCACATGGTCCCTGCCCACTCCCCCCCGTACATCTTGGCGCAGACCAGCTCCTTGAGGCCGGCGGGCGCCGCCTCGGCGAGCAGGTTCGCAGCGGCCCGCGTGAGACCCGGGTACATGGCGAATGCCATCCCCGCTCCCGTCATGATCTCTCCCGTCGCGGCTGCGATGGCGTGAGGAAGGCCCATCCCGCCCACGGCGGGATCAGCGGTCATCCCGATCCAGCCGCCCGCACCCATCTGGTCCCAGGCGTCGTGGTAGCCCTCCGGAGTCGTGACGGTGCCGTCCGGGTTGAGGGTGCAGCCGTGGAGGTCGGCGGTCTGGTTGTGCGGGAAGAAGACCTCCCGTGCGAGCGTATAGGACTCATCGACCATGGAGTCTGCGAGATCCCGATCGACATCCTCGAACTTTTCGTGGGCCGCGAGGGCGCCCACGATGTCGAGCTGCTCATGGAGGACGAACCGGATGTCGCGGAGGTCGGTGGTGTAGCCATTCGCGCTCATGACGTCTCCCGGGTGCGGTGAATGAGCCCTCATTCAGTATTCATCCCGCGGCTGCGCGGCAACGGCTGCACGCCCGCGGTGCCCGACTCCTGCGGCATCTCTCGTGTTGGATGTGGGCGAG
>JAYYRS010000624.1:0-3364 GCA_036126975.1 Myxococcota bacterium | reverse complement strand
CGGCACCGCGCTGTCTGCGCTGCCCGATGCGGTGTCCGGCGTGCCATCGCCCGGATTTGCGGTGTCCGTGCCGCTCCCGGCCGTATCGGTCCCGGTGTCGCTGGGGTTCGCAGTGTCCGCCGTGTCCGCCGTGTCCGCCGTGTCCGCCGTGTCCGCCGTGTCGTGTCCGGTGTCGTGTCCGGTGTCGGCCGTGTCGTGGCTGGTGGGCGGCGGTGCCGTGCCCACAGCGCCGATCGCATCCGCGGCCGCCACCATGCCGGTGAGCCCGACAAGCACGATCATCGGTGCGAGCAGGTCCTTGCGCATGCGCCCTCCCACGCCCCGCCGGGGCCCCCGGACCTTACCCGGTCTGCACGCCGACGGGCCAGTGTCCTCCACGCCCGGCTCGGGAGGGTGCCCGGGTCGCGCCCTCTCTCAGCAGTCAGACGCCGCGCGCATCCGAGGGCCAGACCAGCTTGTGCATCTGCAGCTGGAATCGAACCGGCAATCGGTCCTCCAGCATCCAGCGGACGAGTTCCTCGGGTTCCACCAGCCCCCAGGCCGGCGACAGGAGCACGGGGCAGATCCGGTCCAGGGCACGCCCCCGCACCTGTTCCCGCGCCCACTCGTAGTCCCGGCGGGAGGCACCCACGATCTTGATCTCGTCGCGACGATCGAGGTGGTCCAGGTTGGACCAGAGATTCGCCGCCTCCTCTCCGGAGTCGGGCGCCTTGAGGTCCATGATTATGTGAACGCCATCGGGGACCACGGAGACGTCACGGGACCCGGAGGTCTCGAGCAGCACCGTGTGCCCGGCGTCGAGCAGGCGCTGCATCAGGCGCGGAGCCTGGCGATGGACCAGGGGCTCTCCCCCTGTGACCTCGACCAGTTCGATCCCTTCCGCGGCGACCTGCGCCACGACATCATCGATGCTTCGGTGCTCACCGCCCTTGAACGTGAACTCCGAATCACACCAGGAACAACGGAGATTGCATCCGGCCAGACGCACGAACACACAGGGATGTCCCACGAAGCTGCTCTCACCCTGCACCGAGGTGTAGACCTCGATCACGCGCAACCGCTCTGCGACGGGGATGCCGGTCTCGGCGGGCGCGCGATGCGGCGCGCCGTCGGGAAGGGGGCGTCGGGCGGACATGCCGGGCACCAGGGCACGGGGACTGGATTAGGGGCCCGGGCATGACCCGAACCGCATCCGTGGAGCTGCAAGATGCCCCTGTATCGTCTCGAGCGCGACAGCCTCGGTGAAATCCGCGTGCCGGAGGAGGCGTACTACGGCGCCCAGACGCAGCGCGCCGTCGAGAACTTCCCGATCAGCGGCCAGCGCTTTCCGCGCCGGTTCATCTGGGCACTTGGCCTGGTAAAGCGGTCCGTGGCCGAGGCCAACGAGGAGCTGTTGCTCATCGATGTCGGTCGCGCGGAATGGATCGCGACCGCCGCCCAGGAAGTCATGGACGGGCGCTTCGACGACGAGTTCGTCGTCGACATCTTCCAGACCGGCTCCGGTACCTCGACCAACATGAACGCCAACGAGGTCATCTCGAACCGTGGCATCGAGATGATGGGCGGCGAGCGGGGCAGCCGGGACCCGATCCATCCGAACGACCACGTCAACATGGGCCAGTCGAGCAATGACGTCATCCCCACCGCGCTCCACATCAGTGCGGCGGTGGCCATCAAGGAGGAACTTCTGCCCGCCCTCACCCGACTGCTGGGCGCCCTGGACCGGAAGGCCCGGGAGTTTGACGACGTGGTGAAGACGGGCCGCACCCATCTGATGGATGCAACGCCCGTGCGGCTGGGCCAGGAGTTCGGCGGCTGGGCCGCGCAGGTCGCCCATGCACGCCGACGGGCAGAGGCCGCCCGCGATGCGCTTCTGGAGCTTCCGCTGGGCGGTACAGCGGTGGGCACCGGCATCAACCGCCATCCCGAGATGCCTGCCAATGCGATCGCACGGATCGCGGACGAGTGCGAGCTTCCGTTTCGTGAGGCCGCAAACCACTTCGAGTCGCAGGGCGCGCGAGACGCAGCGGTGGAGGCCTCGGGACAGCTCAAGGCGATCGCCGTCGGCCTCACCAAGATCGCCAACGACATCCGGTGGCTCGCGAGCGGACCCAGGACGGGGCTGGGTGAGCTCCGACTCCCCGCCCTGGCCCCCGGCAGCTCCATCATGCCCGGCAAGGTGAACCCCGTGATGGCGGAGATGGTGGTCATGGCATGCGCCCAGGTGATCGGCAACGACGCGGCCACGACGTTGGGCGGCCTCGGCGGAACCCTGGAGCTCAACGCCATGATCCCCCTCATCGCACACAATCTGCTGCAGAGCATCACGCTGCTGAGCAACGCGAGCCGAACGTTCGCCGAGAAGTGCGTCGATGGGATCGAGGCGGACCGGGAGGCATGCGCCGCCACCGTCGAACGCAACCTGTCCCTCGCGACGGCGCTCGTGCCGGAGCTCGGCTACGACGGGGCCGCCGCCATTGCGAAGAAGGCCCACGCGTCGGGCCGGACGGTGCGGGACGTCGCGACGGAGGAGGGCGTCCTGCCTGCACCGACCCTCGCGGACGCCCTCGACCCGCGTCGCATGACCGAGCCCGGGACCTGAGCCCGACCTGACAGCGGCTCGCGGTCCGCCGTCCCCATGCCCCGGCCTCCTGCACGGACCGGTGGCGGGCCCATCGCGAACCCACGCATCCGGTCGTCATCTTGCGGTAGGCTACGCGCATTCGGAGGTGTCATGACCCGCTCCCTCGCCGCAATCGCTGCGGTACCGCTTCTTCTCGCCGTCGGCTGCTCGGACCCGTACAAGGCGGTCCAGGAGGCCGACACGATCGAGGCGTACGAGTCGTTCCTCAAGAACAATCCGAACTCGCCGCAGCGGCTGGCTGCCCAGATCCGACTCGAGGACCTCTCGCTGGAGGCTGCGCGGGAGGCGGGGACCCTGGAGGCCTATGACGCCTTCATTGCTCGGTTCCCCTCGGGCACCAATGCCGAGAAGGCCGCGAACGAGCGCATCGAGTTCCTCTGGCAGTGGGCGGACACCGAGGACACGAAGGACGCCTGGGAGAAGTACATCCAGGAGGCGAAGGCCGCCAAGATCGACACCAAGAAGGTCAAGAAGGCCCGCAAACGCGCCCGCGTCGCGGAGAGCCGCAGCGCATTCGAGGTCGGGCCCCTCGAACAGGAGCAGGTCAACCTCGCCGAGAATCCTGATGGACCGCTCGACGGCTGGGGCTTCTATACCGACGTCAAGAACGTCGGGACGGAGCCCATCAGCTACTTCATCCTCCGGATCGACTACCTGGATTCTGCCGGCAAGGTCCTCGACTCGGACGAGCAGGCCGCTTGTGCCCGGTACTGGAACATT
>JAYYRS010000623.1:0-6396 GCA_036126975.1 Myxococcota bacterium | reverse complement strand
ATCCGGCACCGTCCACGTCGCACGACGTGTAGGTGATGACGCCCCAGCCGCACCCACCCGTGGTCGAGGTGTATTGCTTCTCTGGGCTCCCGGAGCAGTCGTAGTCGTACGAGCCATCGCCGCGGTCCACCGTGTAGTAGGCGGTATTGCCGGGGTTTGCGTTCGGGTTGGAGTCGTAGCAGTCCGTCGCGTCGATGCCGGTGTAGGGGTAGTCGCCGTCATCGCACCAGCACTGGGTGGCGCCCGATACGCCGTAGGTGTCGCCGTCGCTGTCGTAGTAGAAGTCGAGACATCCGATGGCATTCTGCTCGTTGGTCAGGCCGTCACAGTTGTTGTCGACGCCGTCGGCGCAGACCTCGGTGGCGCCGGGATAGACGGCGTAGTCCCCGTCATCGCAGTCCGACTCCGTGCCCGAGGCATTCACGCAGGGCGGAGACTCGCAGAACCCGTCACCGTCATCGTCGAAGACGGCGGTTCCTTCATCGATGAAGCCGTCGCAGTCGTCGTCGACACCGTTCAGGACCTCGATGCCCTCCGGAGAGATGCTCGTCGAGGTGTCGTCGCAGTCGGAGAGGGTCTGGCTGGTGTTGATGCAGGGCGGCTGCTCGCAGTAGCCATCGCCGTCGTCGTCGTAGCACTCCGAGCCGACATCGATCCCGGTGGCCTCGTTGCAGTCGTTGTCGAGGCCGTCACAGACCTCTGGAGCGCCCGGATAGATGGTGTCCTCGGAGTCGTTGCAGTCTCCGCCAATCACGCTGTAGCCGTCTCCGTCGAAGTCGTAGTCTGCGGGCGAGACGACCTCGTAGGTCGCGAGCGCCTGCGCCTGATTGCCGTCGGAGTCCGTGACCGTGAAGGTCAGCATGTATTCACCGATCGGCAGGATGTACGGGCACTGGCTGTTCCCGTCGCCATCGATGATCATCGAGCACATCGGCCCGCCGGGTGTCGACGCGAGCTCCAGGCTGAGGTTCTCGGGCGGGTCCTGGTAGTCATCCACGACGGCGCTGAACACGAACGCGGAGTCCTCGAGACCCTTCTCTCCCGGGGTCGGATGCGTGACGACGATCGAGGGCAGATCGGGTACGTCAAGGATCTCGACCGTCACG
Organism: Myxococcota bacterium; assembly: GCA_036126975.1. Lineage (GTDB taxonomy): Bacteria > Myxococcota_A > UBA796 > UBA796 > UBA2385 > JAYYRS01. Next base: position 5,290 of record JAYYRS010000623.1, on the reverse strand, counting down.
GAGTCCTCGGCCTGCTCACCCGTCGGGTCGATGGCGCGCAGCGTGACCACATGTACGCCCTCGCTCATGCTTGCAGTGGCGAACTCCACGAGTCCATCCGGGTCGGGTGGGTCCGTGTCCGGAAGCACGCCATCGATCGAGCTGACCCACTCGACATCCAGTTCATCGACCGGTGAGTCGTCGGCGACGCGGCCCACGAACTCCACGACGTCACCGTTGGGGTACTGCTGGTCGTCCTCCGGGGAGTTGATGACAACGGCCGGAGGATTTCGCAGGACCTTGAGCGAGCTGTCACCGCAGCCGGCGAGCATGAGCGTCAGGAGCATGAGGCGTCGCATGGGGCACTCCGCAGGAACCCGCACGATATGCGGGCCGCAGGACCCTGGGCAAGGCCTCGCGATGGCAGTTCGGTGTCATCCTGCCAGGAGTGCGCAGGTTGCCGCACCGGTCCCGGGTTCACGGTCTCGGCGGCCGCCGGTGCTGGACCATGACAGCGCCGCCCGGCCGGCATAGTCACAGCCCACCGTCCGACTGACCACAGAGGTTGACCATGTACCACGACTTCCTGATTCTCGGCGGCGCGGGGCTTGTCGGTCTCCAGGTCTGTCGGCACATCGTTCGGCGCCTCGACCCGCGCCGCATCGTCGTGGGATCGCTCGTGCAGCGGGAGGCGGAAGAAGCGGTGGGGCGGCTCGAGCGGGAGTTCGGTGACCGAATCGCATTCGTCCCAGCGTGGGGCAATCTCTTCGTCCCCAACGACCTCGCCGGCCAGGGTCGTGGTGCATTGCTCTCCGATCCCGCGGTGCGTCGCCGCCTGCTCGCGGCTCTGTATGACGACTTCGAGCACGCCTACGCCGAGAACCATCTGGTGCATCTCATCCGGCAGCACCGGCCCGAGGTCGTCGTCGACTGCGTCAACACCGCGACGGGTCTGAGCTACCAGGACGTGTTCGATGGCGCGGCCAAGGTGCGGGAGTGGTTGGGAGAAGACGGGGGCATCGCGGCAAAGGGTGCCCGGGATGTCGAGACCTTCCTCCTGTCGCAGTCCGTGCCGCAGCTCATCCGACACGTTCGGTTCGTACATCGCGCAACGACCGAATACTCGACGCGGGTGTACCTGAAGGTCGGCACCACGGGCACCGGAGGCATGGGGTTGAACATCCCGTACACCCACTCCGAGGACAAGCCGTCGCGCAAGCTGTTGGCCAAGAATGAAGCGGCTTTCGGCCACACCGGACTGCTCTTCCTGCTCGCGCGCACGCCCAGTGCGCCCATCGTCAAGGAGGTCAAACCAGCCGCCATGATCGGCTACCGGGCCGTCCGCGTGAAGAAGGCGGTCGACAAGCACGGGAATTCGGATCTCTACGCGCCGCGTGCCGCCCGGCTCGATGGTGAGGTGCTCGAGCTGGCGGAGCCAGCGAAGGACTACGAGAAGGTCGACGAACTGGTCGTACCGCTTGTCGATACCGGTGAGAATGGGGTCTTCACGCGTGGCGAGTTCGCGGCCATCACCGCGCTCGGCCAGATGGAGTTCATCACGCCCGAGGAGATCGCGCGCACGGTGGTGCACGAGATCCGTGGGGCGAACACCGGCCATGACATCATCTCGGCGCTTGACGCCAGCGTGCTGAATCCCACCTACAAAGCCGGTCTGTTGCGGAACGCGGCGATCAATGATCTCCAGGCTGCGGAGGTGGAGAGTGGCGTCGCGAGCGTTGCGCTCGGTCGCCTCGGGCCACCGGAACTGTCCAAGCTGCTCTTCGAGGCACAGCTCTTCAAGCATGCGTTCGGCACGTTGCAGTCCGTCCTCGATGCGTCGCTGGAAGGTGCGGGTCTCTCGGCCCGGCTGTCCGAAGCGCTCGACGGCTCGGGGGTCGGCAAGACGGCGCCGAGCATCGGCATCCCGGTGCTGCTGCCCGACGAGGTGACGCTGCTCCGGGGGCCACGCATCAACGTGCCGGAGTTGGTCGGGCGCAACACGCAGGTGCCGTTGGCGGACACCGCGCGCGTCGATGCGTGGGCCGCAAAGGGGTGGATCGACCTCCGGCCTGCCAACATGGAGAGGTGGCTGGGCCGCTTCCGGAACATGCTGGAGAGCCGGGCAGACCTCCGCGACACGGGCTCTGCCGCGGCGACGATCCAGACCTACTCTTCCGACCATTTCGAGATCGGTGAAGTCGTCGCCTGGATCTTCAACAACGAGATGGGCGGCTACCGGATCAAGGGCTGAGCCCCTCCGCACGCGGAGGTCGCGTCTCGCGCGGGCTCACGCAGGCGGGACGACCACCAGTCGTTGTCGGATGGCGGTGGCGACCCTGGAGAGCGGGAGGACGGCATGCGCCGTGCCGTCCTCCGCGACCGCCCGCGGCATGCCCCAGACTACGCTGGTCTCCTTGTCCTGGGCGATGACATGTGCGCCGTGGGGCAGAAGTGCCTTGGCTCCAGCGGCGCCGTCCCGGCCCATGCCGGTCAGGATGACGATCTGGGCGGGGCCTGCATCCGGTCGTGCGAGGCTGTGCAGGGTCACGTCGATCGCAGGGCGGCATCCGTGCAGACGTCGCCCGCCTCGAAGGTGCGCCGTATAGGCGCCGGGGCTGCCCCGGATCTCGAGGTGCTGATCTCCGGGTGCGATCCAGACCCTTCCGGGCCCGAGGGGTGAACCATGGACGGCGAGAGCCGTCGGCAGCGGGCCCTGGGCGTGCAGGCGTTCCGCGAACCGGCGAAGGAAGAACACAGGCATGTTCTGCACGACCACGACCGGAACATCCATCGGAGCAGGAAGCTCGGCGAGAACGTGTGCCAGCGCCTCGGGCCCACCGGTCGAAGCACCGATCACGATGTGCGCCGGACGGGGCGGCGGGGGCGGCGTGGGGGCCGGGGGGGGGCGCGCCCGGCGGGGGCGGGGTGGAAGCGGCCGCGGGGGAATCGGCGGTCGTTTCCGGGGCTGCGGTGCAGGCGGGCGCGGCGGGGTGCGTTCCGTCGGCGACGATGCAGCTGGAGGCGTCGGTTCCGCCGCTTTGGAAGCGGGGGCGGCCTTGGGTGGGCGTGCCAGAAGAGGGGTGTGGTCGACGCGCGCGACTTCAGCGGCAGGTCGCCGGGGCCTCGGCATGCTGGGCCTGGGGTCGGCGGGCGGGGCCGGGACGCTCGCCCGCACCCGGGCGGTCTGCGGTGGCACGGCCTTGAGCGCCGACAGGACCGGGCGCCGGGGCTGGTTCGGGTCTCGGCGCGGCCCCTGGACGGTTCCGGCCAGCAGTGCCTCGGCAGCAGGATGGAGCACATCCCGGAGGGCCTGGAGCCCGGCTGCCGGTTTCTCGAGCCAGGCCTGGACGCCCAGGCCGAAGGCTCGCTGCGCCATGGGTCCCCGTGCGGTGCCGCGATCCGTGAGGATCCAGATGGTCGTATCGGGCAGCGCCGCGCGCAGCTGCTCCAGCATGATGATGCCCTCCTCGTGGCCAAAATCTGCGTCCAGGACGAGGAGGTCTGGCGTCTGGGAGCGGCTGCGGCGGAGCGCGTCATCCACGGTGCCGACCGCTCCAAGGACCGCCAGCGCGGGGTGCTCATCCAGCACGGCCGCGACCCGGAGACGGAACCGTGCGGAGGTATCGAGGACGAGTGCCTTGCGTGGCGTCACGGTCTGTCGGCCTTGGTCGGAAGGGAGTGCGCCGTGCATGGGTTTGGGGAGACGGGTCGCGGTTCGGTCGGGAGCGCCCTCCGCATCCTCCAACAGGTCGCGGCTGCTGTCGAACCCGATCCAGGTCGGTGTGGCGCGCGATCGGCTCCTTGCGGCCTCGTCAGGCTTCGTCGAAGCGTCCGGGGCACAGCAGCCGCGCGGCTGTCCAGGGGTCGTCGGCCTCGCGGATCACCGGGAAGGTGAAGGGAAGGATGAGCTCCGGAACGAACTCCGGCGGGCATGCCGTCGTGACGAGCTGTCGGAGGACCTTGACGGCGATGGGGTACCAGCGGGCGGCTTCGCCTCGCCAGGCCACCAGCGCGCGGCGGGTCGGTGTGGCCTGCCCTGCCTGCAGAAAGGCCACCTCCTCGGCGAGGATTCGTTCGAACATCTCCGTGGATACGCGCCCGTGGTGGACCTCATGCCAGAGCTCCCAGCGGGACCTCTCCGTGGTGGCGAGGTCGTCCATGATCCGTACCGCGACGGTCTCCCCGCGCTGATTGCGCAGGCTTGCGGGCAGCGCGACGCATCCGTTGCCCATGAGCCAGTCCGCGAGGTACTGCAGCGCCTGGAAGATGTTGTAGCGGACCTCCTCCGGGTCGTCATTGGCGATCACGGGGGACGTCTCGAGCGTCGCTGCGAGCACGGCACGGGGGTAGCGGGGGTCAGCGGCATCCAGGCCGGGCACATCGGGCCCGAAGACGAACGCGAGCAGCGGCTCCTGCTCGATCGGGTCCGGTACGAGCGCGACGATCAGTTCGTGCAGGGATCCGTCCTCGGGGTTCCGTTCGTGGCGCCGCCAGGCCTGGACCAGTGCGATCCCGATCCGGACGAAGTCCGGGTGCGCGACCCAGAAGCCATCGAGGCCGCGCTTCATCTGGGTCACGACATCTCGGATGTAGCCCACCATGCTCACCTGGAACGAGGCCGCGTCTCCGTCCTCGAAGAGGACGCCGTACATGCCGCCGATGCGCATGGCACCGGCCGGCGCGAGCTGGCTCGCGAGGATGTGGTGGGATTCTCGGATGTGCCGGATCACGATGTCGGGGTCTGCCTTCACGGGGATGCGGTAGTTCGGATCGTTCTTGAAGAGCCGCGCCGCGGAAGCCAGGAAGTCATGCCAGCCGAGGCTTCCGCCGAGGAAATGCGGTCCGAGCGCAACCGCCATCTCGCGAATCCGGAAGATCGCCCTCGGATTCTCGAAGACGATGAGCACGCGCAGGGTCGAATCGGGCGCATCTGGATCGGCAGCACGAACGGCGGTCTGGGTCGCTTCCAGCAGGCACCGGAGGTAGGCAGCCTCTTCTTCGTTCTCCAGCTTTGGAACGTAGAAGACGAGGGCCTCCGGCCGGTATCGGTTGTGCCATGCATGCAGACAGAGATCGACAAGGTGCAGCGGGAGGGGGTTGCCGTCGAGCAGATGGGAGCCGTCCGGGATGGCCAGGCCCGGGATGCGCTTGATGGGCTTGGAGCGTCCCGTGTCGGCCAGCCGGTAGTGGCGCCCGGTACGCGGATGCGTGGCCGTCAACGTCCCATCGAAGCAGCCCGTGAGGTTGCGTGTCGCCGCGAGGAAGCGCTCCATGATGGGGGTCTGGGAGTCTTCATCGTCGGCACCCCAGC
>JAYYRS010000622.1:0-6217 GCA_036126975.1 Myxococcota bacterium | reverse complement strand
ACGTCGTCCTTCTTTCCGGAGGACGCCGATGCCTTCACCCCCAGATAGGCGATTCCACCCACTGCCCCCCATCCCAGGAGCGCACTCGGAAGGACCGCCTTCGATATCTCCTGCCATCCATCCAGCGGCGTCACGCCATCCCGGAGGAACACGGCCCAGAGCGCAAGAAAGGCGACGTTTCCTGCAAGCTGGTCCGCCGCGAAGCGCACCTCCAGGAGCAACGCCAGGATGGACAGCCCGACCACTGCGCCCCACAGCCAGGCCTTAGGAGGCGGCGCCTCCACGATCTCGAGGTCCAGTGTCTCGGCCGCCGTGCCCGACCAGTTCGTCACCGCAAGCTGGACTGCGCCATCCCCGCGGAACTCGAACCGGTCCTGCAGGTCCTCCCCCAGACGCCCGCTGCGCTTCCGTCCGGTCTCGCGCACCCCCGCTCCACCGACATCCACCGCATCATCGGCGCCGGCGCTGTCGCGCTTGATGAGACCCGATGCCGACTGCTCCCAGTTCGATCCGCGCAGCTTGAGGTTGTAGGCCGTCTTCAGCTTCTGCGGGTCCGTCTCGTCTTCGTCGATGTCGACCAGCGTCGCCGTGACCAGCAGCGCGTGCCCCGGGGGGATCTCGAGCTCGGCCTCGGTGATCTGCTGGGACACCTTCGCCTGGAAGGGACCGCTTGCCGGGTCCAGATGGGCAGGCTGTATCGTCTTCCAGCCCACATAGGCGGGGATGGATCCGGCGATGAGCAGCAGCAAGGCGCCCAGCAGCGGCTGCGCCTTGCGCTCCATCAGGTACTTGATCTGCCAGCCGACCGTCAAGATGACGACGGCGCCGATGATGACAGCGCTGATCACGAGAATGTCTCCGACCGGACGGGTCCGGTGCGTCGTGCACACCGCCCCCGCGGTTCCAGGGGCGTTAACCGCTCGGCGCGCGATGGGGTGCTGCGTGCGGCATACTCGACGCGCCCCGCCCCAGAGGTCCCATGCTCCCCGTCTCCGCAGCGTTCTCCGTCAGCCGGGCCGTCTCGCATGGATGGGCGGCGCTCAAGCGGGAGCCGGTCGGCCTGCTCCTTGGCGCGCTCATCCTCAGCGTGGTCGAGGGCGGCGGTGGAGGAGGAGGAAACAACCTCGGCAATCTGGGCAACCTCGGCGAGGGCGGCGGCTCCGGGGATACCAGCGCCCTGGGCGGAGACTGGGGAGGCAACGGCGACTGGCAACAGGCGTTCGGTGACCTCGGCGGGTTCGAGGACCCTGCCGTGCTCGGCGTGATGGCCATCGCGCTGTCGTGTGCCTGCCTGCTCCAGCTGGTGTTCTGGCTTGCCGCGAGCTTCATCCGGCCCGGCTACCTCCAGCTCCACCAGGAGCTCCTTCTCGAGGGCTCGAGCTCGCCCGGGCGGCTCTTCGGCGGCAGCGCCCAGTTCAAGGCCATGGCGATGTGGAAGCTCCTGAAGGCGGTCATCGGCCTCGGCGTGACCGTCGTGGCGCTGGCACCGGGCGGGGGGCTCCTCGCACTCGGTCTCGTGCAGGAGACCGAGCCGTTGGTCTTTGGAGGCGCATTCCTGATGGCCGCGGTGGGCGCGCCCGTCCTCATCTACGTCCACCTGGGTCTCATGCTGGGTGCGCACGCGGTGGCCCTCGACGATCTGGGGCCGCTGGATGCGCTGGAGCGCTCCTGGGACCTCGCGCAAGGGAATCGCCTCCCCTTGCTCGTCTACGGGTTCGTGACCGGACTCTTCCACATCGTGGGGCTGCTGTTGTGCTGCGTCGGGGTCATCGGCACCGTGGCCATGATCGACTTCGGGACGACCGTGGCGTACCTACTCGCTACGCGAGACGACCACGAGACCTGGAGGTTCATCTCGCAGGTCGGCCTCGACTGAACCGCCGTCCGGACGCTACTCGGCGGGCACGCTGTCGACCGCCACGACCTTGTTCTTGGCATCGCCGAGATGGTCGGCGAGGAAGCGCAGATAGGTCTGTCCCTCCGACCCGACCCCACCGACCCTGGCGTTGATCAGTCGGGCGATCGGGTTGGGTGTATGGCCGCGCTCCACCAACGATATGCGGGTCCCCATGCCCTCCGGCACCAGGTCGATGCGCCAGCTGCCCATGAGGTAGCCATCGCTCACGATGTCGCGCCGGAGGCTGTGCGGAGGCGACCACATCGCCGTCACCATGGTCGTCGAGCTTCCCGCGGTGGTGTCCTCGCGCCATGCGGGCTTCCCCGCAATGTCTTCGATCTGTTCCACGGCCTCGAGGTCCTTTCGCCACGCAGGCTGGCCCTCGAGGTCGCTCACGACGGCCCAGACCGCCGCCGGTCCCTGCTGGGACGCGACCGTGAACCGCATCTCATGGTCTTCGGGGATCGCATTGCCGGCGTTCCAAGCCACTGCGAATGCGACCAGGACCAATCCACCCACCGCCAGGCCCATGGCAATCCACTTGTTCATGGCGCATATCCGTGCTTCGTCGTCGGGCTGTGATCCTATAGGAAGCGAATCAAGGACGGGTACAGATGGAGGTTGGATGAACCTCGGGTCGCTCCGGATCGGTGGCCAAGGCGACGAGGTCCGGACCGCACTCGTGACCGGCGGTGCCGGGTTCGTCGGACACGGCGTGGTGCGTGCACTGCAGGCCCGCGGTGCGCACGTACGGGTGCTGGATCCTGGCGCAGCCCACCCCCGCTGGCGCGACGGTGTCGAGCATCTCCGCGGGGACCTGCTGGACCCCGGGCTCCTCCACGCGGCGGCGTCCGGCGTGGACGCAATCTTCCACATCGCCGGGCTCTGGGACGGTGGGACCGGCGGAGATCATCGGATGCGGCGTCTCAATGTCGATGGCACCCGCGCCGTGCTGGAGCTCGGACTTCCGACCGTCTGCTGTTCGTCTTCGATCACGTGCGGCTTCGGTCCCAAGAACGCCCCCGGGGGAGAGGAGGGCCCCAGTGAGGACCCCGCGCGCCCCGTCCGCGGGACCGGCCGGGTCTACCGGGAGACCAAGCTGGCCGCCGAGGCGCTCGCCCGGTCACACGGCGCGTGGATCGTCAACCCCGACTACGTGGTCGGACCAGGCGACATCCGCGGCGTCGTCACGGCGGCCCTGCTCGCTGCCGCCCGCCTCCCTGTGTTCCCCGATCCGGGAGGCGGAAAGGGATTCGTCGGCGTAGACGACTGTGGCGAGGGACACGTCCTGGCGCTCGCACACGGCCGGAGAGGCCGCCGGTACCTCCTCTCGGCGGAGCCGCGCAGCTATGCAGACATCGTCGGAACGCTCCGTCGTCTGCAGGGGCGTACCGCACGGCGGTTCGCTCTTCCCCTGCCCCTGATCCGCGCGGCCTGCAGCGTACCGCGTCTGGCACGGACGGCCGGCGCAATCGAGCAGATGAGCCTCCCCCGGTATCGCTCCGGGGCACGGGCGCGGTCGGAGCTCGGCTGGCAGCCCGGCTCCGTGGACAGTGCGCTGGGGGAGATGCTGGCTTGGACCTCGGGACCCGGCCGTCAGTAGGAAAAGAGGTCGGGCGTGGCGAGGGTCTCCACCGGCCCGATGGCATCCAGTGCGTCGGCATCCACGCGGTCGAGGTCGGCCAGGACGGTGACCGTCAGCGGCCGGGCTGCCCACGTCGCCTGGTGGTCCATGAATTCCGCGACCTGCAGCGCGCCGAGGGCAGCGCGACGACCGGGCCGGGGGTCGCAAACATACCCCCAGCGCCGCCAGGCAGCGACGGTTCCCGCGATGGCCCGTGGACGGATCCGGTGCGCGGCATCCCTTGCCAGCAGCGCATGCCGGGCGCGCGCGAATCGTGCAGCGGGTGCCGCGGGGTCCCGGATCAGCCGGACCATCAGGGATGCGACCTCCGCGACGCGGACGGCATCACACATCGTGACGGCCCAGAGCACCGTGTCATCGTCAGGGCTGCGGCCGCGCGATGCACGCCCGCGGGTACTGTAGGCAAGTCCCCGGGCTTCCCGGATCTCCTGGAAGAACAGGTTCGCCGCACCTCCCAGAATCTCGTCCCACACGCGACGTGCAGCGTCCTGCGCACCATCTCGGGGCACAGGCGGGCCGGGGCAGAGCAGCGCGACCCTGGCCTGTGCCCCCGCCTGGTGGCAGAGGAAGACCCGGTCCACCTCTGCGCTGCAGTAGCGGACGGGCGGATCGACCGGCGCGACGGCCCCGCCCTTCCACAGGGCACGGACCCTCCGCTCGACCGGACCCGCACCCGTGAGGACTGCATTCATGGGCAGGGTGCGCAGCAACGCGAGCTGGGCTCCCAGCGGAGCAGATGCCAGCGCGCGAAGCGAGGCTGCATCCGGCGCTCCCGAGCGGTATTCCGACTCCTCACCCCGGAGGACCCATCGGTCCAGCGCCGATCCTCTCACCCGGCGTGAGGTGCGGCCTTCCCTGCGACGGAGGAGCAACTCCTCCATGCGGGCGGCGGCCTCCGCCGGTTCGATCCGGGGTGACGAGATGCGCTCGCCCAGCAGGAGCAGGGCATCCTCGAGCGCATTCGACGGCCCATCGACGACGACGTCCGTCGCCACGCGTCCAGGCGAGATGTCCCAGCTGACACCCAGCCGGTAGAGCGCATCCTCGGTCTCTCCCCGGCTGCGCGGCCCTGCCCCGCTCTGGTCGAGCAGATGGACGGCATGGGCCCAGGTGGCTGCATGGTGGGTCCCGAAGGGAACGCGCAGGGACAGACGGGAGAGACCGTCCGTCGGACCGGCCGCAAGGACCGTCTCGCCCCAGTCGTCCTGCCGGACCGTGAAGTCCGTGCCTTCCCGCAGCACCTGGACACGGGAAACCGGGGCGGGTTTCGCCATGATCTCTGCTGCGAAGGCCGACTGCGCGTGCTCCGCCATGACCCGGGCCCCCGCAGAAGCGCGGACCACCCGGGTTGGCGGGGGAGCTCCCCGCGTTCGATGCAGCACGACCCGGTCCGGACCGAGGTAGCGGCGGGCGACGCGGATGACGTCTTCGGGCGTCACCGCCTCGAGCGGCGCCCGCCACGCGTAGACAGCCGCAAGGTCCCGCTCCCACGCAACCGCGCGCACCAGCCGTGCGGCACGGGGTCCAGGGTCCTCGAGTCGGCGCAGCTCGCCAACGTCGAAGTTCTTCAGGATCGCGCGGACCTCCGCCGCGGTGAATTCCCCCGCCTGCAGGGCGGCCACGCCGTCGAGCAGCAGGCCCTCCACCTCCGCAGGCTCCTGTCCCTCGAGGGGACGGGCCCACAGGACGTGCGCACCCGCTTCGCGCAGGGTCATGCGGACCGAACCCGCGGCCCGGACCCGGTGCGTGTGCACGAGTCGCCTGCGAAGCAGACCGCCCGCCCGGTTGTCCAGCAGCATGTCGGCAAGCAGCAATGCATGGTGGTCAGGGTGATTGGCGCTCACGCCGCGCCACGCAATCCGCACCTCTGGCTCCGCCTCATGCTGCAGCGTGACGCGGTGCTCCCCACGGAGGGCCGGGGGCTCCCCGAGGGGCCCCGGCCGGCGTCTTCCAGAGGGCAGCTGGCCGAGGGTCTTCTCCAGCAGGGAAAGCGCCCTGTCCGGTTCCAGGTGCCCCGCGAGACAGACGACGAGATTGCGTGCACCGTGGCCTGCACGGAAGAACGACTCTGCGTCGGCGGGCGTCGCGCCCGCGACGTGTTCCCCGCGACCGAGCACCGGCGTTCCGTAGGGGTGCGCCCCGAAAAGCAGGCCCCGCAATGCGGCCCAGCTCGCGCGGTTGGGGTCATCCGCAGCCCGGGCGATCTCTTCGAGGACCGTTCCGAGCTCCGTACCGAAGGTTCGAAATGCCGGCGCGGAAAATCGGTCTGCCTCGAGGTGCGCCCACGCATCCAGCCGCGCCGCCGGAAGATCCACGCGGTACTCCGTGCGGTCGTGGGAGGTCGACGCATTGAGTCCTCGGCCACCCAGCGCGCCCCAGACGGACTTGAGTTCATTGGGAATCGCAAGCTTCGCGGCGGCCTTCTCCGCCCGCTCGAGGTCCGCGGCGACGTTCTCACCCCGGGCGGCCCGCTGGTACAGCAGGGCGACATCTCGCCGAAGACCGGCCTCTGCCGTCGGGTCGACGACGCCGAGTCGAGCGGTCCCCTTGTTTGCGAGCAGGTGCTCCAGCAGATGGGCCAGTCCGGTCCGCTCCCGCGGGTCATCACCTGCCCCCCATCGGGCGACGACGTGGGCGGCAACGCGCGGCACGCTGCGATGCACATCCAGCGCGAC
>JAYYRS010000621.1:0-2984 GCA_036126975.1 Myxococcota bacterium | reverse complement strand
GTACGCGGGGCGAGAACAACAACGGCAACCAGGTGGCCGATGTCTTCGCAGACGGCGACGCCAACCTGGCCGACCTGGGAGAGGCGCTGCAAGGCGTCGACGGCGCAGAGGCCGCGACCGAAGACAACATCGGGCTCCGTGGACAGAAGGACCAGGGCGGCCGCGGCGATGTGGGCATCGGGGGCGTCTCCCGCGGCGGCGGTGGGGATGCGAAGGTCGAAAAGGCGGTGGCAGCTGCACCCAAGAAGGCGACAGCCGGGGTCGGCAAGGTCGAGGCTGCATCGGGAGAGGGCGCGGATGCCATCCGCGCGACGGTGAAGCGCTACCAGGCGCGCATCAAGCAGTGCTACGAGCAGCGGTTGAAGGAAGTGCCCAGCCTCGGCGGTCGTGTCGCGGCAGACGTGAGCATCAGCGCGGGCCGTGTCACAAGCGTCTCCATTGCCGAGAACACCACGGGAGACGGCAAGCTGGAGGCGTGCATCACCCGGTCGATCAAGAGCTGGCGGTTCGACACCTCCGTCTCGGACGACATTTACCTGCCCTTCTCCTTGAACGCGAGCTGACGGGCAGACCGCGCGCCAAGCGGACTGCGCTGGGTACCGGGCGAGGGCGACCCACGCCGGCCTCGACGTGGGGAGATCCGAGGGGAAGCGTCCGGCCAGCCGATGGAAACCCTGGCGGTCAACCCCGGGCAGGAACCGCTGCATTTCGAGGATCGGTTAAGGCGCGCGGGCATCGGACCGATGGAAGGATTGACGCCGGGTTTCGGCGTCGTTGACGGCCTCCGGGGGCTGCTCTATCTTGCAGGTACGGTTTGGATTCAGGGAGGGACACCGTGATGGGCAACATGCACCGACTTCGTCCGCTGCTCATGGGCGTGGGGTTGCTCGGCGCCACTTCTGCGTTTGCGCAGGAGATGACGCCGAGCGAAATCAACGCAGCGGCGGAAGATAACCTCGAGCAGACCACCGCGAAGGCCGTGGATGTACGGAAGGCACTCGCCACTGCGCAGCGCTCCGACGACAAGGAGGCGATCGATTGCGTGACCCGTGCCGCCCAGAAGGTCGAGCCACTCGTCAGCGTGTCTGAGGACGCGCGGGGCAAGGTGATGGACTACCTCGCAGTGCCGGATGTCGATCGCGCGCTCTTCGAACTCCGGAAGATGGACATCGCTGCCGCCAAGGTCGATCAGTTCGCGACCGAGGCGCAGAAGTGCATCGACGCTGGCGACGCGCAGGACGGGGACACGCGGGTCGACATGACGTCGCAGTCCCTTGCCGATGGGGACGACACATCCGTCCAGATCTCCGATGATTCGATCGTCGGCAATGATGCGGACGGCACGAGCCCGTTTGAGTAGGATGCGGTTGGGGTTGCGCGGACGTCTCCAACCGGTGACGTAGCGGGGCGCGCTACCTCCAACGCTCGCAATCCCTGGCGCCCGTCGGCGCCGGCGGCCCCCACCGCAGCCGTTCTCCACGCTCGCTGCTCGCTGATACGGAAGTCCATGCCCACGCGCTCGCCACGCCCAGGAATCGTGGGACCCGGAGTCCTCGCGGCAGCGCTTTGGTCGGCGCCCGGCTTCGCCCAGGAGCCACCGCCGGAACCGGGGTCCGTCGATGTCACTCCGGCTCTGGCCGTCGATACGTTCTGGCGCTCGAACCTGTACCTGCAGGAGGGAGAAGCGGGGGGCGGTGCTCCGACAGTGGCGGGCGGCGGTCTCCAGGTCCGGCCAACGCTGGACCTGCAGACCCGAAGCCGGCAGGTCTGGCTCGACCTCGGGGTCGGGTACACGGCGCGCGTGATGTTTCCGAAGGCGTACGAGTCGGAATCCGGGAACACGCGGTTCGATGCGGACGGCAATATCGTGCCCAACCTCTCGAACCTCAATCGCTTCAACTTCGTGGATGGCCGCGCGGCGCTCGTGCTCCTTCCAGAATCCGTCATCGGCCTAAAGCTGTCGGACAGTGCGTCGCTGACGGGCCGCGAGACCGAGGCGATCAGTGCGACCGATGCCTACCTGATGCTGTTCCGCAACCAGGCCCGCGGCACCCTCACCATCCGGCCGGGTTCCTCCCTCGAACTGGACGCAGGCGCGGAGGTCGACACCCAGCAGTACACGCTGCCAGAGTGCGACAAGGACGTCGGCTGTTCGAACATCGAGGACAGCGCGAACCTCAACAGCCGGCTCAGCTATGCTGCGGTGGCGGACCTCACCTGGAAGTTCTTTCCCAAGACGGCCATCGTAGGCTCGTTCGACTACGGCAAGTTCTTCTGGAACAACAACTTCGTGAACACCCAGGGGGATGGCCTGAACCCCGATGAACTGGGGAACTACCTGGGGATACCGGACGGCTCATACTGGCATGTCGACGGTGGGCTCCGCGGGCGATTCACCGACAAACTCGTTGTCGGGGCGGTCGTCGGCTACACGAACATGGAGTTCGATGAAGCGACGGTCAACGAGGATGGGGCTGGTCAGCCCGATGCGCTTCCGGTCGACCTCGACCCGGCGGCTGCTGGATACAACGCCGACTTGAAGGGCGTGACAACCTCCCTCGAGACCGGCTTCGACATCACGGAGAACCAGCGCCTCGTGCTGTCCTTCGGACGCGACTTCCAGGACGTCTTCTTCACGAACTACGTCGGGTTCAACCGCTTCACACTGCGCTACGCAGGCACGGCATGGAAGAAGCTCGGGTACGACGTCAACGCGATGTACCGCAGGGAAGGCTACGTCGGCGAAGTCCAGCGGGATGACCACTTCCTTCGCGTGGGTGCGAAGGCCGGGTACGCCCTCGCGGACTGGGTGGACCTGACCGGCGGCGTCGCATGGACGCGGCGCGCGTCCGTGGACGGAACGAATCCCGCCATCGAGTTCGACGACACATACCTGAGCGCTGGCCTGTACTTCCACTACTGACGAGCGGACGTGGTGCACGGGCTGACGCAGGGAATCGTGCTGCGCAGTCCACGCCGGGCTC
>JAYYRS010000620.1:0-4839 GCA_036126975.1 Myxococcota bacterium | reverse complement strand
TGGACGGCGACGTCCTGGACGCCCGGCTTCGCCATGGGATCACCTAGAATGCTCGTGTCGACACCAGCGTGGATCTGGTGGCATGCGGAGATATCGTGGGCGTGGGCAGCGTGCTTGGCGACAGCCATGCCAGCCTGCGGGATGACTACGCCGTCAGCTGTCCGGAGCTGGATGTGCTCGTGGATGCTGCCAGTGCAGCGACCGGTTGTGAAGGCGCTCGCATGATGGGCGGTGGGTTCGGGGGATGTGTGCTGGCGCTGGTCGACCGAGCGTCAGCCGACTCGGTGGCAGCGGAAGCCCTCCGTGCCTACGCGGCCCGCTTCCGGCATCCAGCCTCGGCGGCTGTCGTCCATGGCGTCGCGGGTGCCAGCGGTATGTCGGCCTGAACCCTTCCGCGTGGCCATGATGAACGGCTGGTACGGTGCCCCCCATGTCTGACCACCGCCTGCGAGACCACCTGCGCGCCGCCGCCGTCTTCCTTGTCGGCGGCGCTCTGCTGATGGCGGGTTTTCCGGGTCTCGACTACGCCAGCGCCCGGGACGTCCGGTCCCTGGTCGCGCCGGCCCGCGCCCTGGCGACTCCGCTCGGCATGGGCATGGCGGCCGTGGCCGGGTTCAACGAAGGTCTGCGCCGCCCCGTGGCGCGTGCGCTCCGACCCGTGGAGCGGTTGTTCCGGGTCTCGCAGGAGTTCCATCTGTACCGGGACGGACCCAATCGGGTGGACCGCCTCGAGGTCCTCATAGACGATGTCCTGGTGTACCGGACGCGAGACGCGGCGCACGACTGGCGCGCGGCGCAGTTCGGCAATCGGCACTTCCGCCCCATGGTCGCGACGGCCGCCCTGAAGCCTGCGGCGGCCAACCAGGAGGGGATCTGCAGGTGGATCGTCGCGCGCGCCCGCGAGGACTTTCCCGACGCCCGGGAGGTCGAGATCCGCTCCACTCGGACCCGCTTCGGCGTCGACGAGCCGTGGGTCCGCTTCTCCCGGGTCGCCCGGGACCCCGACTGGGTGGTCTCTGGCGTGCGCAAGGAAGCGGCACCGTGATCGGGCTGTGGAAGCGATTCGTGGCTGCCCAGGCCCGGCCGGTGGACACGCGCCCGCTTGCGGCGCTTCGGATCCTGCTGCCGCTCTGCGTCGTGTTCGATCTGCTGCGCAGCGTCCAGCTGGGGATGGCGGAGGTGTACTACCGCCCGTGGGATGCAGGCGGACTGAGCACGTTCTCGGGCGATGCCTGGGTTCTCGGCGGGCTGGGGTCGGACGTCGGCCCGTGGCTGGTCGTCCTCGTGGTGTCCTGCATGCTGCTGGTCTCCCTGGGCCTCGGCGTCCGGCCCGCCCTCCTCGTAGGCGTTCTCGCCTATGCGCAGCTCGGCCACCTCTATCCCCCGGGGGACCGCGGGATCGACCGCATCATCCGGACGACCCTGCTCCTGCTTGTGTTCAGTCGGTCCCATCGTCGCTGGGCGCTCGGAGACCGGCTGCTCGGTCGCCCCCCGGTCGAGACCCAGCCGGCGGCCGTCCGGAATCTCGTACTGTGGTTCCTTGTCCTGGTCTACACGGCCGCGGGTGTCTCGAAGCTCGTCCAGCAGCCGGCATGGCTGTCCGTAACCGGCACCCCCGTCCTCTATCGGGTGCTCACGGACCCCCTTGGGGGTGGCTTGGACCACCTCACCTGGGCCGGTCTGCGTCTTCCATTCTTTGTTGGAGGCTGGTTCACCATCGCGTTCGAGGTCGGCTCGCTGCTGCTGCTGACCCGCTGGCGCCCCTGGTTTGGCCTGCTGGGGATCCTGATGCACGTTGGGATCGGGGTCACGATGGAGCTCGGCATGTTCTCTGCGGGGATGCTCTGCCTGTATGTGGTGGTGATGGCGGAGTGGTGGGTCCCGGCGTTGGACCGCGGGACTGCGGCGCGGCCCTGCACCCGGCCTGGGGGTTGATTGAGCACCGGGTGGTGGCGGGATGCTGCGGTCTACCAGGTCTACCTGCGGTCCTTCCAGGACAGCAATGGAGACGGGGTCGGAGATCTGGAGGGGCTGCGGCGCCGGCTTCCGTACCTTGCGTCTCTCGGCGTGGACGTGTTGTGGCTCTCGCCCGTCCATCCAAGCCCCAACGTCGACTTCGGATACGACGTCTCGGACTACCAGGGCGTCCATCCGGACCTCGGCAGTGTCGAGGAGCTGGTCGCGGTGATCGCAGCGGCCCGGGCGCTGGGCTTGCGCGTGCTGCTGGATGGCGTCTTCAACCACACGTCCGACCAGCATCCCTGGTTCCAGGCGAGCTGCATGGAGCCGGAGGGGCCGTATGGAGGCTTCTACCTCTGGCGGGACGGCCGCGATGGTCGCCCGCCCAACAACTGGGGCAGCACCTTCGGGGGCGCTGCATGGCGGTTCGTGGCCGCCAGGGGCCAGTGGGTGCTGCACTCGTTTGCACCCGAGCAGCCGGACCTCAACTGGCGGAATCCTGCGGTCGTCGATGCCGTGCTGGACAGCATGGCATTCTGGCTGGAGCGTGGCGTCTGCGGATTCAGGCTCGATGTGTTCAACTGCTACCTGAAGGACGAGGCGCTGCGGGACAACCCACGCCGGCGGGATCTCAAGGGGCTCGCAGGCGGCGCGGTCTATCCGTTCATCGGGCAGCACCACATCCATGACCGGGATCATCCCGATCTCAGGCCAGTGTTGCAGCGCATGCGTCGGCTGGCGGACGCATATGATGCCGTCCTGGTGGGAGAGACGCTCGACGAGACGCTCCGCTATGACAACGCGGCGCAGTGGGTCGGCCCAGACCGCCTCCACCTCGCCTTCCACTTCCGCCTGCTGCACAGCCGCTGGAGCGCCCGGGCCTTCGTGGCGGCGATCGCGGCGTGGACCGAGGCGCTGGGGCCCGCGGGCTGGCCGACCTGGGTCCTGTCCAACCACGACTTCCCGAGGGTGGCCACGCGCTGGGGGGGGCGGGAGGATCGCGCCCGTCTCGCGGCGTTCCTGGTCTGTACGCTCCGCGGGACGCCCTTCCTGTACCAGGGGGACGAGCTGGGAATGCGACAGGCCCGGCTGCCGCGAGACCGGATTCAGGATCCGCCGGGGCGTCGTTTCTGGCCGCTGTACCGAGGCAGGGACGGCGCACGAACGCCGATGCAATGGGAGGCCGGTCCGGCGGCGGGGTTCACCCATGGTACGCCGTGGCTGCCGGTCCAGGATGACCGGGCGGTCCGCAACGTGGCGGCGATGGAGGCCACGCCGGGCTCGCTCCTCCGATTCTGGCGGACGGCACTGGCCGCGCGGCGAGGAAGCACAGACCTGCTTCGGGGTCCGCAGGTCGGACCGGACCTGCCGTCCGATGCGGTGATCCGGTACGCACGCGGGCGCGCCCGGGTGATGTTGAATCTGGGAGATCGGCCCGTCCGTGTCGCGTTGTCCGGCGCAGACCGGCGACCGGTGCTGCTGTCCACCCACGGCAGCCTGGATCGAGGGCCGGACGGGCTCCGGCTGCGGACCTGCGAGGGCGTAGCGCTCGGCCCTCTGCCGGAGGAGATGGATCCGACGGGGTGAAGCCCCGGGCCTGCTGCTGGGCCGTCGGCGGGTCCTTGTGCAACGGGTACCTGCAGATCGGAGCCCCGGCGCATTAGGGGGTCAGTCATGGCCATCCTGCCCATCATCGAAGCCCCGAATCCCATCCTCGGCGCGAAGGCCCGTCCGGTCCGCGAGGACGAGTTCGGAGATGACCTCGCGCAGCTGCTCGACGACATGGCGGAGACCATGTACGCCGCGCCTGGCGTGGGACTGGCCGCGCCGCAGGTGGCGGATGGCCGGCGCATCCTCGTCATCGACCCGGGATTCGAGGGCGAGGACGGGGAATCCCAGAAGGGGATCTTCCTCGTGAAGATGGTGAATCCGGTGATCGTCGAACGGAGCGATGCGCGCATCACCTGGGAGGAGAGCTGCCTGTCGGTGCCGGAGTACGCCGTCAACGTCCAGCGGAGCCAGCGGATCCACGTGCGGTGGCAGGATGCGGCCGGGGGGTCCCATGAACAGGACTTCGTCGGCTTTCCCGCGGTGGTTGTCCAGCATGAGATGGATCACCTGGAGGGAACGACCCTCCTGGACCACTCGAGCCGGCTGAAGCGGGGGCGATACCTCAAGCGGGTGCGGAAGCTGCGCGCCGGGCGATGAGGGACGCGACCGCAGCGCGCCGCGTCAGCCCGAATCCCCGGCGGTGTCCTCGTCTGGGCAGACATCCTCGAGGTCACAGGCGCATCCGGGCTCCTGGCTGCACTCGTTGTCTTCGGTGATGCAGGCATCGCCGCAGGCCTGGGAGGCACTGCAGATGCGGCAGCAGTCGTCCGCAGGGATGCAGGGCACGGGCTCCGGGTCGTCCGATTCGACGACGGGCGATGGGGCCTTGTTCGTGCAGCCCAGCAGCCATGCGGACACCAGCAGGGGCAGGACCATGGTGCGCTCCGTTCGGGGACGCGACGCTACCACGGCGCATCGGCAGACGCGCCCGGACCACAGGCGGGCCGGTCGACCGAGGAGGGGAATGGCTGGGGGGGCTGCTGGACGCTGCGTCCGAGCCGGGACCGCGGTACAGTCGGGGGACCACCCACGCGGGATTCGCCATGAAGATGTCCAGTCTGCTGTTCGCCGTGTTCACGCTGTTCGCCGCCTGCTCTCCGGCCGTCACCAAGGACGAGGAGGACGATGGCGAAGACGGCGCGTCCGATGATGCATCCTGGGGAGAGTTCGAAGAGGGAGACGGCACCGACGGCAAGGACGACGACACCGACGGTGGGGGCGACACCGGCTCGAAGGACGACGAGGACGGAGAGTGCGGGGAAGAGGTCG
>JAYYRS010000619.1:0-4668 GCA_036126975.1 Myxococcota bacterium | reverse complement strand
AGCGCCTTGACGTCCTTCGGGAAGCAGGAACCCCCGTAGCCGACGCCGGCGAAGAGGAACCGTGGGCCGATGCGTGTATCAGCGCCCACACCCCGACGAACGCGCTCCACGTCTGCGCCGACGAGTTCGCACAGGCGGGAGAGCTCGTTCATGAACGAGATCTTGGTCGCGAGGAGGGCGTTCGACGCATATTTCGTGAGCTCGGCAGACCGGTTGTCCATGTACAGGATGGGCCGGCCGGAACGCATCAGGCCCGCGTAGAGCTGGCCCATGACCTCACGCGCCCGGTCGGACCGGCAGCCCACCACGATGCGGTCCGGTTTCATGAAGTCGTCGATCGCAGCGCCTTCCTTCAAGAACTCGGGGTTCGACACGACGTCGAACTCATGATCCGACACCGCCGCGATCGAAGCACGCACCCTGTCCGCAGTACCCACCGGTACCGTCGACTTGATGACGACCACCAGCGGGCCCGTGGCCGAGCGACCGATCATGTCCGCGACGGCCAGCACGCCCGAGATGTCGGCCGACCCATCCGGGAGCCCGGGCGTACCGACGGCGATGTACACCACGTCCGCGTTCGCGATGGCGGCCGCACCGTCCGTTGTGAAACGGAGGCGGCGTTCACGGACGTTCCGGCGCAGGATGCTTTCGAGCCCCGGCTCGTAGATCGGCACACCGCCGGCATTCAGCACCGCGATCTTGTCGACGTCGCGGTCGACGCAGACCACCGGGAAGCCCAGGTCGGCCATGCAAACGCCCGCGACGAGGCCGACGTAACCCGTACCAACGACGCAGATCTTCTGAGTGTGCGCCATGCCGCTCTCCCCCGCTGCCGCCTCGAGGCGCTATCGACGCGCCATGGGGGCGTCAAACGCGACAGTGCCGACGCCGCTTGACAGCACCCGCTCCGTGAGGATAGCCGCCGCTGTCGTCTGGCCTGCATCCGGGCCGCACCCACCTACGAACCATTTCCATCCAGATATCGCGGGAGCCAGCGTGGCAAACCACAAGGACGCCCTGAAGCGCATTCGCCAGAACGAGGTCCGCCGGCAGCGGAACAAGCACTACCGAAGCATGATGCGCACAGAGATCAAGAAGCTCAACAAGGCCATCGACGCCGGCGACAGCGCCGCCGCCCAGGCCCAGCTCCCCAAGACCGTGAGCCTCATCCAGCGGGTCGCCCAGAAGGGCATCATCCACCGCAAGCAGGCTGCCCGGCGCGTCTCGCGGCTCTCCGTGGCCGTGAACAAGACCGCAAAGAGCTGAGGCGCAATCCGGCTCGAGGCCCCGGGCGTCGACCCGGGGCCTTTGTCGTTCGGGCCCCACCTGGCCGCGCATGGCTGCTCAGCGAGCGGTCAGCTGCATGACCAGGGATTCGAAGACCCGCTGTCCACCGGCTCTCGCACGATTGAGCTGCCGGTTCGCCTCCCGCAGCGCACCCAGGGTCACGGCCGGGTCCAGGGGATACCGCTCAAGATTCCTGCGCGCTGCCTGGAGCTTGGCGGAGGGCACCCGCGCCCACTTCCCCGACGGGCGTTCCCCGCGCCGCAGCGCGTCCTGCAGCAGCAGCAGTTCGCGCACCTGCCAGTTCACCAGCCCCAGCAACCGGTGTGCCCCGCCGCTGGTTCTTGCGTCCTCGAGCATCCGGTACGTGACGGCAAGCCCCTTGTCGGCATCCCGCGCAACGATGGCATCCGTCAGGTCCCACTGGACCGCCTCTGCGACCACGCTCGAGGTGGCCTCGATGGTGGACATGTCGATGCGGCCGCTCCCGCCGGCATAGGCGATCGCCTTGTCCAGCTCGAGACGGATCTGGCCCAGGTCTGCCCCGACAAGTTCCACGAGCATCCGCGCTGCGGAAGCATCCAGTTCACAGCCCGCCGCTCGGGCGCGTGCCTGCGCGAAGGGTACCGGCCGCTGGTCCCGGGCGCGGAGGCGCTGCAGACCGCCCTGTTTCGCGATGCGATTCGCCAGGACCTTCCCTCGGTCCCTGCCGCCCACCGCAGCCGGAGTCTTTTCTCCGGAAAGGACGAGCATCGTCGTCGGCGAAGGATTGTCCACATAGGCGAGCAGCGCATCGAGCAGCGCGACAGGCGCTCGCTGCATCCCGCGGATGACGATGACCCTCCGGGCGGCCATCATCGGCGGCGTACGAGCAAGAGACAAGGCGCCCGGGGCCCCTTCCGCCGCGTCGAACGTCGCGAGGTTGAATCCAGCGGCTCGCCCGTCGAGCGCTGCGCTCACCAGCGCCGCCTCCGTCTCCGACACCAGCAGGCCGGCGTCTCCGACGATGAGGTGGACCGGCACATCGTTGGCAGGTGGGTTCATGATCGCTCCGGCGGCGCATGTAGGATCCAGGCGGCGATCTCGTCGCCTGCCCGTGCAGACAGCCGACGCCAGGCTTCTGCTCGCGCATGGGTGTCCGCAAGGGGGTCGACTCCGCTGGCACCGTATTCCCGCGTACCGGTCCATACCAGCGAGCGCGGCCGCGGGCCGGTCACCGTGACCTCGAGCCGGAGGTCGACGGCGTGGACCCGGGCCATGCCGCTCGCCGCCCGGATCTGCTCGGCAGCACCGAGCACCCGGATCGAGATCGCCGGGCCACTGCCGAGCGCGCCATGCCTGGACAGTGCTGCCGCGGGTCCAGCCGACAGCGCATCCCCCAGAGCAGGCTCGGGCACAGCCACGTGTACTCGGCCAACCGAGAAGGGTCCCGCGGCGGGAGGGCGGCCCAGTCGACAGCCAGCGAGGACCGTCAGCATCAGCAACGCGAGGTTGACACGAGCTCGGGCCATCGAGATCATCCAACGCCGGGGCGGGCGCACGGCCCACCGGGTACGCCGCCATGCTACCCCCGCCAGGCATGGTCGAACGTGGCCACCGGAGGAACGATGCCGACCGCACCCGCCATGATGCTCACTGCGCTCCTTGCAAGCCCGGCCCTTGCGCAGGGACCGGAGCCCCTCCCGGCTGCCCCAACTGCCAGCGCGGCCACGGTCCAACGCGACCGCCCCATGCCGATGGAGGTCAACTTCCGGGGGCGGTACATGGCGGCGCCCGACCCGATCATCGACATCTGGTTCTTCGACTCGGACGATGAAGGCGCCAACCCGTTCGACCGCCCCAACGTGCGTATGTACGCCCTGGGAGTCGAGTACGTCCTGAAGCCCCGCCCCTCCAACTGGATCTTCTACTACGAGTACATCGGCAGCGCGATCGAGGAGGGCTACTGGGACGACGTGGAGGAGCCTGCCGAGCACGACGACGGCGACTGGGTGAAGCCCGACGGGCTCGGCATGCACGCCGTGGGTTTCAACTACGCGCACGAAGTCGATGCGACCGACGCGGGACGCGACGTGTGGCTGAGCTTCCTGTTCGGCGCCGGTCTCGGTGCGGGGCTCGTGACCGGGGAGATGACCACCTGGCACCCCGGCGGCAACTCGAGCGTCACCAGCGGCTGTGGACTCGAAGACCCATCGTATCTCCGCAAGGACAACTGCCCGGCGGATGACGACAAGCGCATTCCACGCGTCCTGCCGATCGTGGACCTCACGGCATCCGCGCGGGTGAACTTCGCCGAACGCGCCAACCTGCGGCTCGATATGGGCATCCACGACATGCTGTACATCGGCGGTGCCGTCGGCGGCGTCTTCTGAGGCACGCGGTGCTCGGTGCGCAGCACGACCACTTGCCGCGGATTCGTCGACCCGATACACGCCCGGCTGATTGCCGCGAGCGTCGCGGCGTACACGCCTGAAACCATATCCCCTGAACACCTTCCATTGGGAGTCGCCTTGATTCTCGTCAACGTCCGCGACAACGAGCCCTTCGAGAAGGCCCTCCGGCGCTTCCGGCGCAAGGTCGAGCGCGAGGGCATCCGCAAGGACATCAAGAAGAACAGCTTCTACCTCAAGCCCGGCGAGAAGCGCCGCCTCAAGCAGCGCCTCGCAGAGAAGCGGCGCCGCAAGGCCCTCCGCCGCGCCATCAAGAAGGCCGCTCTCGGACGCTGATGCCGGCCGCTACCGGATCCACCGCGGGCCGTTCCCTTCCGGGGCGGCCCGCTGCGTTCGGGACAGGGGGCGCCTACATCGACCCCAGCAGCGACGCGGCACGCTGACGCGCCCATCCGTCGCCGGGTGGGGCGTCGAGCGCAACCGGTTGCGCAAGGACGCCTTCCAGCAGCCGGCGCGCCGCTTCGGACTGGCCGGACGGCAGGAGCACGAACTGTGCGAGGTCGACGCGGGGCAGAGGTCGCGCCGGCGCCAGGTCGATGGCCGCCTGCAGTGCTTTCCGCGCACGCTCCCGCTCGTCGCGCCCGTCAGCGCGAAGCAGGGGTCCGGGGGTAAGCGCCAAGGCAAGGCCCAGCGTCGCCTGGGACTGCGCGGCATCGCCCCTTGTTCCAGGCGCCTCCAAGCCCTTCGCTGCGAGCGCCTGGATGGCCGGCAGGTCGAGCGCGACGCCTCCACCACCGCGGTCTGCCGCCTGCCTCGCCCAGGCCTCTGCCGTCCATGTCGCGCATGCCTCGTGGCCGGGCGAGACCTGCTTCACGGCCGCGGGCGTCACCCGCCCCCCCGCTCCGCTCACCACGGACGCGAACCCCGCTCCGGCCATGAGGCACCGAAGCCCATACTCGCGCGCCGCCTGCCAGCTCTCCCCAGCCCGTGC
>JAYYRS010000618.1:0-2633 GCA_036126975.1 Myxococcota bacterium | reverse complement strand
TGGACGAGGTCGCGTTCATGGTCGCCCTTGTCGAGGGCGACGTGGTCACGTTCATCGACGACGCCTTTGACGCCTGATACCGCGCTCCGGTCCACCGCGAGCCAGCTCCGCTCCATGCGGCTCTCCCGCCCGTCGAGGTTTCTGTGCCCCTGTTTGTCGTCGCGACGCCCATCGGCAATCTGTCGGACCTCTCACCTCGCGGTCGCACGGTCCTGACGCAGGCCGCCGTCGTTCTGTGCGAGGACACCCGCCGCACGCGACGCCTCTATGCGGGTCTGGGTCTTCCCGCTCCGCGGCTCGTGTCGTGTCATTCCCACAACGAGTCCTCGCGGGTGGATGCAGTTGTCGCGCAGGTGGCCGCGGGCGAGATCGTCGCGCTGGTATCGGATGCCGGCACGCCGGGACTGTCGGATCCCGGCGGCGTCGTGGTCTCTGCGGTGCTGGCCGCCGGGTTGCCGGTCCGGGTGGTTCCGGGGCCGAGCGCCATCGCTGCGGCCCTGTCGGCCAGTGGCTTCCCGGCGACGCCGCATCACTTCCTCGGCTTCCCCCCCCGGAAACAGGGGGAACTGCTGCGATTCCTGACGGACGCCTCCCGGCTGCCGGGTCCGCTGGTGATGCTCGAGTCCGGTCGGCGGCTGGGCAAGCTCATTGCCGCATTGCAGACGTTGATGCCCGGCCGGGAAGCCTGCATCTGCCGGGAACTCACGAAGATCCATGAAGAGGTGATCCGTGGGCCGGTAGAGGAGCTTCCCGCAGAAGCCCGGCCGGGCGAGGTCGTCGTGGTCCTCGGGTCGGGGGATGCCGTGACTGCGGCGGCGCCCGTGCAGAGCGGGACCGGGCTCAAGGCTGCCGCAGCGCTGCTGGCACCCCGGTGGGGATGCACCCGACGAGAGGCCTACCAACGGCTGCTTGCCGTCGAGGCATCGAACCCCTGATCAGCTCGTCGAGGGGGGGGCCGCGAGCGGCGCCGGCCGCGCAGCTGGTGCGTCCACGGCTGCGGGCGTGAGCCGGTCAAACATCGGGTCGCGGAGGCGGAACCGGAGGGAGGTGGTCACGCCCCAAAGAAGCCCAGCACCGGCATTCACCGGATAGAAGTGCTCAACCCGGTGGGGCGTATGGATGCCGGCTTCTCCGGCGATGTTCCACTGCACGTACTCATGGAGCCGCCAGTTCAGACCGAACTGCCCGGCCGCCGTGACTCGCTCGGACTGGGTCGCGACCTGCCCGCTGGAGGCATCGAGGACGTCCGGCAGGTAGATCCCGCTCGGGATGTCCTGCCAGGTGCGGTAGGAGAGGGTCCCGCGGAAATCGAGCGCGACCCGCGCGCCATCCTGTCCATAGCGCGACACCTCGACCTCGGTGCCGACGCCAAGGTCGACGCTGCTCTCCGGCCGGAGCTCCAGCCCCCTCGCCACCGTATTTCCCTGGGCATTCACGATATCGGTGTTGATGCGGCTGCTGCGGACCCAGCGAGCCTGCACGTACGGCTCCGCATCGCCCCGCTTCGTGGACACGGTGGTGAGGAGGCGGAATGCCGGGGCGCCTGGGCCTGCGCCCCGCTCGCCGCGTGGTCCATGGGTCCAGAGGTTCGTCTGGTCGCGGAAGCGGTAGCCAGCCTCGAGCATTCATGTCGTCCGGTCGCCCCGCGCGGACCAGAGTGACTCGCTGATCGGCGTCCCCCGGACCCCCACCCAGACGCCACCGATGCCGCTGCCTCGGAGTTCGGCCGGGTCGTTGATGGTGCTCGTGTCCAGCATGGTCCCCGCGTCCGCGGCGGGGTCGAAGGCCATGGTGGAGGCTTGCGGGTACCGGACGAGCTCCGCAGCGATGTGGGGCATCTCCACGAACACCGCGGCACCGTCGACGGGGCTGAAGCTGCCGGCCCAGGTGACCGTGTGCGACTGCAGGGCGCGGCGACCAACCGTCTCACCCTGCTCGAGGAGGTCCGCGTGGGCGGCGTCAAGGTCGTAGCGGACCGAGACATCGCCACGCAGTGCGGGCGCCAGCTCGGTCAGATCGGCGGCCTGGGCGGTCCCCGACCAGGGCAGGGGAAACAGCAGAAGCGCGGAGAGCAGGGTCATGGCGTGGCGTCCTCTCGCGGAATGTACCACCAGCGACACGAGCATCCGCGTCGGGAGGACGGCAACGGCCGAACGACACCGGCGCGCAAGCGCCTCCGGCCCCTTTCAGCGCGAGCCACGCCCGGCGTCGGGCGCGTCGCGGAGCCCGTATTCCTTCATCTTCATCTGGAGGCTCTTGCGGGAGATCTCGAGACGTTTTGCCGCCCGTGTCACGTTCCCGCCCTCGGCGGAAAGCACCCGTCGGATTCGCGCACGCTCAAGCTTTGCGGTGTAGGCGCGCACATAGGCCTTGAGGCCCATGTCCTCGATGTCCTCGGGCGCATCAGCTGACGGCGCCATGCCCTCGAGGCCCGGCATGGCGCCGAGACCGATCAAGGGTTGCTCGGCCAGCAGCACGGCACGCTCGATCAGGTTCTCGAGCTCGCGAATGTTGCCCGGCCAAGGATGCGCCATCATCGCTGCGGTCGCCTCGGGGGTGACGCCATGGACGTCCCGGCCGAGCCTGGCGTTGAATCGGGCGAGGAAGTGGTCGACCAGGAGTGGGATGTCGTC
>JAYYRS010000617.1:0-17313 GCA_036126975.1 Myxococcota bacterium | reverse complement strand
CGCTTCGTCGACCTCGGCGCGGTTCGCCGCAGCGGCGCCCTCCTCGGAATCGCCTGCGATCCATGCGCCGATCACGACCTGGATGGGGATCTGATGGTCCCGGAGCACCTGGAGGATGGTTTCTGTCGGCTGCTGGCTGCTGTAGACCCGCACCAGGGCCCAGGTGGACGCGAGGAGGTCCAGGTCCTGCCGGATCTGCCCGGGGGTCGGGTGGGGACCGCCGGGTCGCTGGCCCGTGCGGAAGGGTCCATAGGAGATGCCGGCCATCACGGGGTTGCCGTCGCGGGTGGGTGAAAAGGGCCTGCGCGTCCCCGCCAGTGTCGGCGCGGATGGACGGGCTGGCGCCGCTGCATATCGGTGACAGCCGAGCGGTCCGGCGGTCATGGCGAAGATGAACATCGCAACGGAATGCACGGAAAGTCCTCGGGGGGAGGGTACCGGATCCGGAGCGGCGATCGCGCGCCGGATGCATGCCGGTCGGCCTCGGGTGGGGCTCAGTCGAGTCCCTCGACCGTGGCCTTCGGGCAGTGCAGCTGGATCATCCGCAGCACCGCGGTCACCTGGGCCGGGGAGGCATTCAGCCGAAACACCCGTCCGTCTGCGCCTTCGATGTGTGCCTGATGGGCACCGGACTGGGTTTCGGTGCGTGCCGGCTGCACCCCGGACCGGGTCGCGACGAGCCGCCGTGCCAGCGAGATGCCGCCCGGCTCAGCCCGGAGCCGACGTTCAAGCTCCTTCATGTCGCGACCGGACCGGAAGAGCGCGACCCACACCAGCCCGAATCCTGCGAGGACGAAGATACCTGCGAACGCGTACAGCGAAACCACCGTGCCACGACCCATCGATGCAGTGCTCGGGTCGAGGCGCATCGCGTGGAGTGCGATCAGGAAGATGCCGAGGCCGAACGAGAGCGAGGCGACGAACAGGCCCTGGACGCGGCCCCTGCGGTGGGCCGCTCGAAGCGGTGCGATCGGGTCGTCTGCCATGGTCCCTCCGATGCAGCGGCGTATCCGCCAGGGCGGAGAGGAGCCCCTGATGGGGAGCGGAGAGCACCTCGTCGCTCGCGGCTTGCACGCGAACTTGCTACGGTGGGGCACCCAAGGAGGAACGCCCATGTCCCGCAAGATGCTCTTCACGATGTTCGCCGCCATGTCCTTCTCGCTCGCGGGCTGCCCTGTCGACTCCGACAAGGACGAGGACGAGGACGAGGACGAGGACGACGGGTCTGACACCGATACCGACGCTGACGAAGACGACGGCGGTGACGAAGACGACGGCGGAAGCGGCGACGGTGGAACCTGCGACGAAGGCTCCTGCGAGGACTGTCAGCAGTGCGCACTCGATGACGCCTGCGCGGATGAGTACGACGATTGCAGCGCCGACGCGGAGTGCGTCGAGTTCGCGACGTGTGCTCAGGAGTGCTCCACCCAGGAATGCTTTGAGGAGTGTGCAGCGGCCTACCCGAGCGGCGCTGCCATGTACAACGACCTCGTGGTCTGCGTGATCTGCGACGAGTGCTACAACACCTGCGACGGCGCTGGCGCCGGCTGCTGAGCCGGGGAGCCCAAGGTTTCCTGTCGGGGAATCCTTGCCGTACACAACGACCGGACGCCCCCAGGGTCGTCCGGTCGTCTTTGTCTGGTCCGGTCCGATCAGTCCGTCGTGAAATCTGCAGCGCTGTGGCGTTCATGCACCTGCGTCCGGGGGTTGCCCCAGATCTGGTTCACGCGTCGTCCGCGCCGCACGGCTTCGCGGGAGGCGATCTGCCGCTCCCAGCGGATGACGTTCTCGTACTGGTGCACGGACAGGAACGTGCCGGCGCCGTACAGCCAGCCCTTGACCAGCCATCCGTACCAGGGCCAGATCACCATGTCGGCGATGGTGTATCGGTCACCGGCCATGTACTCGTGGTCCGCAAGGTGCCGGTCCAGGACATCCAGCTGGCGCTTCACCTCCATCGCGTAGCGGTCGATGGGGTAGCGGAGCTTCTCGGTCGCATAGGCGTAGAAGTGGCCGAATCCGCCGCCGAGGTACGGGGTCGCGCCCATCTGCCAGAAGAGCCAGTTGAGCGTCTCGGTTCGCGCGGGGCCACTGGATGGCAGAAACGCGCCGAATTTCTCGGCGAGGTACAGCACGATGCTGCCGGATTCGAAGACCCGCCGTGGGGGATCTTCCGACCGGTCGAGCAGCGCGGGAATCTTCGAGTTGGGGTTCAGCGCAACGAAGCCGGAGCCGAACTGTGCGCCGCTCATGATGTCGACCAGCCAGGCGTCGTACTCGGCGCCTGAAAATCCCGCCTCGAGAAGCTCCTCGAACATCACGGTGACCTTCACGCCATTGGGGGTTCCCAGGGAGTAGAGCTGGAAGGGGTGCGCTCCAACCGGTAGCTCCCGCGCATGCGTCGCCCCAGCGATGGGCCGGTTGATGGCTGCGAAGCGCCCGTCGTCGGTTCCGGGTGAGGTCCAGACGTCCGGCGGGCGGTAGGGGATGGCCGGGCTGCTGGCCTTGTTGTCGTCGGTGTCGTCAGGCACGGTGCCTCCGGGCTCAGGCGCATGCGTATCCCTGCGGGACCTGCGTGCACTCGCCGGCGGGCAGGCGCTGGGCGGAGCGGGCCATCACAGTTCGAGGCACCACCAGGTCTCGACGATGCGTCGGCCGCTGCGGAGGGCGGCGCGGAGGGCGGGTGCATTGGTGCCGTGGATCGTCCCCCACAGGCAATCCCGCCCCCGGTCGAGCCGGACATCGACGAGATGCCGTTGGAGGACCGGGGCCCGTCTCCGGCCCCGCAGGCGTCTATCGAGAAACATCTCCTGGACGCAGTAGCCTTCCAGGGAGCGCTCCCCGATGCGGGATGCAGCCATGACGCCCGCCCACTGCCCGTTGGACCGGGCGCAGACGATCGCGCCCGTGGCGAGACATCGGGACCATGTCTCCGCGTCTGCGGGGATGACCGCGGTGCCTCGCGGTCCCACCTCCAGCTGCCATCGATGAAAAGCAGAGCTGTAGGCGTCATGGAACCTGGCATCGGTCGCGGGGACGACCTCGACGGCCCCATGGCCCCATGGCCTCGGTCCATTGCGCAGGTCCTCCAGCCGTCCCGCGACCATGTATCGGTCGATTCGCCGCGCGCCCCGCGGAACCGGCGGGCCGGCCTGTCCAGGCCATCGCACCCGGAGCCATTGGGGCTGAAAAGCGCCAAATGACTGCGCGACCCGAGCGCGGACGCGCCGCCATGATTGGCGGTCCCGCAGGGGGCGGTCCCATGCCATCAGGTCCACGAACGGTTGGGAGGGATCGCCGCCGCGGAAACGAATGCCTGTCAGCAGCGTCGGTCGGCCGGACTCCTGCAGCAGCCGATGGAGGTATGCATGCGTGGGCGCGCCCTGCACCGGACAGCGACGCTGCAGTCGTGCGGCCCGAACCTCGTCTTCGGTGTGCGAGAGGGCTTCGGAGAGCCACGCCGAGGCGCGGCGGCGCCGGGCGCCAGCAGGGAGAAGAGCGACCCCCGCTCCAGCCACCTGGGCGTCGAGCACATCGAGCATGGCCTGCATGGGTGCGTCGAGCACTGTGCCTCCTTTCATCCTGTGCTCCGTTCCCGGACCCAGGCGTTGGGGTCGTGGAGCCACCTTTCGAAAGGTGGATGGGGTCGCGGGCAGCGCCATCGGCCGATCGCGCGCCGCGAAAAGAGAGGGGTGCATCCGCGAAAACATCTTCCTGCAGATGAAGATCGTTTCGATCGATCATAATCGGACGGTGCAGGGTGAAAACCCGCTCAGGTCTGGGCCACCGGTGCCGTTGATGGGCCTGCGACAAGAGAGGCAGCTGCCATGTCCCGTCCAATCGTTCTCATCGCGGATGACGACCCAGCCATCCGCAACGCGCTGGGCCGGCTTGCGCGGGGATGCGGTTTTGATGCGCTCCTCGCCGCAGACGGCGTCGAGGCGCTGGCGATCTGTCGGGACTGTGTGCCGGACATCATCGTCACCGACCTCCACATGCCCCGACTTGGTGGTCCCAAGCTGGTCGAGATGCTCCGCAACAGTGAACCGACTGCCGACCAGCCCGTCATGGTGGTGACGGCCGACGAGTCCCGTTCGACAAAGCTCAAGCTCCTCCAGGCAGGCGCAGACGACTTCGTCGTAAAGCCCATCGATCCTGATGAGTTCAAGGTCCGGCTGCTCGCGCAGGCCCGTCGTTCCGACCTCGCGATGAACATGAAGATGGTCACCCGTGAGCGAGACAGCGCCATGCAGAAGCTGAAGGAGCGGACGCAGGAGCTGGAGCGCCTCACTTTTGGACTCATCGAGGCGCTGGAGCACGCCAATACGATGAATGACTCCGACACCGGAAACCACATTCGTCGGGTCTCGGAGTACTCGCGTCTGCTCGCCGAGCGGATGGGCTGTGACGAGGACTTCGTCGAGAACGTCTATCGATATGCCAGCCTCCACGATGTTGGCAAGGTCGGCATTCCGGATGCGATCCTCAAGAAACCAGGCAAGCTCACGAACGAAGAGTTCGAGCAGATGAAGACGCACACCCTGATCGGTGCCGACCTCATCCGAGCGGCGGGGCTGCCACAGACGGCAGTGAACATCCCGCTCGCGCACCACGAGAAGTGGGACGGAACGGGGTATCCCCGGGGACTCGCCGGGGACGCCATCCCCCTCGAGGCTCGCATCGTGGCCATCGCGGACGTCTACGATGCCCTGCGTGCGAAGCGCTGCTACAAGCCTGCATTCTCGCCAGAAAAGACCCTCTCCATCATCCAGCAGGATGCGGGTTCGCACTTCGACCCGGCGCTGGTTGAACTGACGGTCTCGGCATTCGAGGAGTTCGAGGCCATCCTGACCGAATACTCCGATGCGGATCCGGCCATGGAGCTGGAGGAGGCCTGGGGATGATCGATGCGGGGCGCGCGGGGGAGCGCCTGGGCCGATGGACCTTGCGAAGACGGCTGGGCGCTGGAGGGTTCGGCTCTGCGTGGCTCGCGGAAGATGACAACGGGTACACCGCGGCGCTGAAGCTGCTTGCTGGACCGCCACGTGGGGAGCTGCGGGCGCTCAGTCAAGTCTGTCATCCAGCGATTCCATCGATGCTTGATGCGCAGGGAGGGCGTCGCCCCTTCCTCGCGATGGAACTGGCGCCGGGCCGGACCCTCACCAAGATGATCCGTGCCGGGAGGGCGCCGGACGCGGCAGCCGTGACGGTCGTTGCCATCCTGGCGGACGCACTTGCTGCCGTGCATCAGGCCGGGATGGTGCATGGGGACGTGAAGCCGGACAACTTCATCGTCGACAGCGTGAAGAACCGCGAGATGATGCTGGTGGACTTTGGTGCGGCAGGAAGCGGGCGAGGGGGCACGCTGCTGTACGCGAGCCCGGAGCGACTGTCAGGCGAGCCGCCCACCCCCGGTTGCGATGTCTACGCGGTGGGACTCATCGCGTACCAGATGCTGCATACCCAGCTGCCCTGGGCCGACCGGGGCGTGAGCGTCTCGCTCCTCAAGCGAAAAGGCGAGGTCCCAGATGTGACCCAGGGCCCGGATTGGCTGCGCCGATTGATCGAACGCATGCTCGCTTTGAAACCGGAGGATCGGCCATCGGCGAACGAAGTCGCGGACGAGTGTGTTGCCCATGGCGCCATCATTCCGGCGATCGGTGCGGACGTCCTCCGGCTCCGTGCGAGTCGGGTCCACATCTCCCAGCCCGGGGTCGATGAGGTCATGGGTCGATGGTTGAGCGACGGCGGAACCCTGCTCGTGATGGGACCATCGGGTTCGGGCCGGACCCACGTCGTCGATCGCGCAGCCATCGATCTCCGGGCGGAGGGTCTGCCCATGCTTCGCCTGGTCGATACCGGAGAACCATGGGGTCCGATCCGGGCCGCGCTCTCGTCGGAGGCGCTTCGGAATCCACCATGCAGGCTTCCCGACGATCCGGACCTCGAGCGTCGGGCGAACGCATGCGCTGCACTGCTCGAGGCCCGCAGCCCGGAGTTGCTCTACGTCCTCGCAGATGACCTCGCCAGCTTCGACGAGGGCACTCGGTGCACGCTCCGTCGGCTGGCCCAGCGAGGACGCGCCCGAATCCTGGTGACTGCCGAAGAGACGGTACCGTGGTGCACCCGCGTGCTCGAATTGACCGAGCTCGACGCGGAAGGGCTCCGGGAGCTGGTGCGGGGGGTGCTCGGTGCTGGCGCGAGCCTCGACGCGCTGGCGGACGAGCTGCACGTGTTGAGCGGTGGACTGCCGGGCATGGCGGTCGAACTGCTTGTCTCTGCATGCCAGGCGCAGGTCCTGGTGCGGCGAAACCAGAGGTGGACGGTCGGAGATGGATGGATGGAGGAGCTCCTCGCCGGTGGAGACCTCGCGGGACCGCCAGTGCCCGTTCATTCCGACCAGGCGAAGGTGGGCGGCCTCGTCGCGCTCTCCCTCGGGGCGCTGCCACTCCCCGATGTTGCACGGATGGCGGGTCTTTCGGTTGCCCGCGCGAGCGCTGCAGTGCAGAAGCTCGCCTCGCGACGGCTGCTGCATGCCGATGGAGGGCTGGTCCGTTGTGCGTCGCGCGTCGCGTCTCGACAGCTGGCGGCGCTTGTTTCCGATCCTCGCGCGGTGCACGGGAGCCTGCTCCGATGGATGGACGAGCATGGCGTCAGGGACCCGTTTCGCATTGCCGCACACGTGATCGGCGCGCGCGATGTCCATCAAGCGCGCGACAGGGGCGCGGCCCTCATCCGGTCTGCCGGGCCCATCGACTGGGAAGCCGCAGCGCGCATCGCCGACGACCTCTGGGCGCTCGTTCCGGAGCCCGCGATGGTGGTCCCCCGCATTGCCGCCCTTGGCATGGTCGGGCGGGTCGAGGATGCAGTATCCGCAGGTCATGAGGCCCTGGCTTCGGCTGTCGGGCCGGACGACCGGGTCGAGGTCTGGAGCGCAATCGGGCATGCGTGGCTCCAAGCGAACGGGCGGGAGTCCGACGCGCTTGCCTGCGTGAAGGAAGCACGGGCTGCCTTGTGTGATGCAGAGCCACCCCTCACCCTCATGGAACTCGAAGCACAGGTCCTGCTCGACACCGGGGCCGTGGCCCAGGCCGCTGCGGTGGCCCGAGCGGTCCGGGACATCCCGCAGCCCGCGGATGCAGATGAGCTGGATCGCTGGCTCGTCCTGCATGGTGTGCTGGCGCAGTCGGTGCATGACTGCGGCCAGCCCTCCGAGGCGATCGACCTTCTCGAGGCACTGCCTCCAGAGGTGGGGCGAGGGCGTGCCGCACGTGCGCGGCTGGATTCGGTGCAGGGTCGCCTCTACAGGCTGGCTGGTCGGATCCAGGACGCTGCCGCGGCCATGGAACGCGCAGGCGCCGAGGAAAGCGGCCTCGCAGCCATCGATCGAGCGCGGGCGCTCCGCAGCGCGGGACTGGCCCACTTCGATGGTGGACAGCGGCTCCGGGCGCTGGAGTGCTGGGAGGATTCCCTGCTGCTGTTCGAGCAGCTGGTTGCGCCCATCGAGCAGATCCGCGTGTCCATGGACCTCTGCGTCGGCTGCCGCGAAGCCGGAAGGTGGGCCCGCGGCCGACAGGCCGGCGAGCAGGCGGTTCGGTGGGCGGCGGAACAGCGCCATCCGGAGCTTGAAGCCCTGGCGGCATGCCATCTCGCGGACCTGCATCTGGCCCAGCGGGAGCTGGACCAGAGCCGTGTGTGGAACGGGCACGCCCGCCGGATCGCCGCGGAGCATGACGCCGTCGTCCCCCTCGCCGAGCTTGCGAAACGCGATGCGGAACTCGCCGTCCTCTCGGGTGCTGCAGATGCAATGCGATGGTGCGACCAGGCGATCCGCGAGGCGGAGACGGCTGGCCGCCCAGTCCTCCTCGCCAAGGCCTTCGCGCTCAAGGCGGTCTGTCACGCCCGAATCGAGGAGGTTGGACGAATGCAGGACCTCGTGGACGAGGCGACGGAAGCGCTCCGGGGGGCGGGTGCGTCCGCGGATCTGGCCGAGGTGCGTTGGCTCGCGGCCATGGCCTACCACGCAGCCGATCTCGACCTGCGCGCGCGGGAGCAGTGCGATCGGGTGGTCGTCTATGCCCGCGAGGTCGGCCATGTGCCGCTGCGGCTGTGCGCCGAGGCGCTCCTCGATACGCTCGGCGGCGGGAAGGAACAGTCCGACCCCACCACCCAGCTGCTTGAGCTTGCCATCGCGGTCGCCGAGGAGCGCGATCTCCGAAAGCTGCTCGACACCATCGCGAAGGCGGGGCTGTCGCTGCTCGACGGTGAGCGCGCCTTCGTGCTGCTCTTGGAGGAGGGGACGCCGCTGGTTCGTGCGACGGCCCGACGAGATGGACTGGATCTGGACGCGCGACCATCGATGACGATCGTACGGCGCTGCATCGAAGGCAGGAAGGAGGTCATCGCTGCGGACCTCGGGGAGCGTGCGGAACTGAACCATGCCGACTCGATCGTGAACCTCGAGGTCAGGTCGGCCATGTGTGTGCCGATGGTCGACGGAGATACCGTTCTGGGGGCCATCTATGTGGACTCGAGGGTCGCGTCTGAGCAGCAGCTGTCGCGCGCTGCATTGTTGATGCGTGCGCTCGCCAGCCACGGTGTCATCGCGGTCACCAACGCAGACAACATCGCGGCCCTCGCGGGCCATGCGGTCTGGGCGCGCGGCATCGCCCACGACATGAAGTCGCCGGTCGCAAGCATGGTCGCTGTCGCCCGCAATCTCGACCCCGGCGATCCGGTGGCGGTAGAGGCGGCCCGCCAGGACATCGAGCTGCTGGGTCGCCGCGCCCTCCAGATGGCGCGACGGTTCGTAGACGGAGAGCGGCCGGGCCTCCAGAAGCGCGACATCGACCTGTCGGCATTCGCGGCGGAATCGCTGCGTCTGCTCGCGCCGAGGGCCCGTTCCCTGGCGCTGGAGATGCTCGTGGAGATTGAAGATGGTCTGCGGATTCATGGCGACAGGACCATGGTCGAACGCGTCATCGGCAACGTTGTTGGCAACGCCTTCAAGTACTCGGATCCCGGAGGACGCATCTGGGTGCGGCTCACCGAGGACCAGGGGCAGGCGAGTCTTGTCGTGCTCGATGAGGGGCCGGGGATCGCAAGAGGACTGGAGCAGTCGCTCTGGGAGGCGGGTGTGACGTCGCAGGATTCCCGGCGTGGGGATGGCCTGGGTCTGGGAGTCGTCAAGGAGATGGTCGAGGACCTCGGCGGCACGGTGTCGGTCCGCAACCACGATGACCACGGTGCGGAGTTCACCATCCGCATCCCGCTCTCCACGGTCGACGGGGTCCCTGCCCTCTGACGTCACCGCCGCGTTCAGCCGGCAGCCACTCGACTCAGAGCATGGTGCTGACCTTGGCCCGCGAAAGCAGGTTCGACTGGGCATCCATCGATACCTGGGGTCGGCTCTTCAGTGACCGGACGGCATTCTGGAGGTCGGACACCATCTGGTTGTACTTGGCGGCCGGATCGCGGACCTGCAGGGCGGCCATGGTCTCGTTGAACTTGCGAACGCCATCGAGGTATTTCTGTGCCGTGGCATTGATGGCTGCAATGTCCGCACCACCCTTGTTCGCGGCCTTCTGTACGGCGTGTCCACCCGCGTGCTCCTGCGCAGCGCGCCGGAACTCCCCCATGCGCGCATGGAAGGCGCCAGTGTCGAAGGAGATGACGGGCATGACCGCAGTCTAATGGATGCCATACGGAACAGCGTGGATCTGTCGACGCCTGCGGGGGGCTAGACGTAGACCGCCCGGTCGTCGGTGTGCGACAGCACCTCCTCAAAGGTCGTCTCTCCACGTGCCAGCTTCTTGATGCCGTACTCGCGAAGCGTGAGCATCCCGTCATTGAGTGCTTCCCGCTTGATGTCCTGCGTGCTCGCCCGTTCGTTGACGAGGCGCTGGATTCGTGGGGTCACCGGCATGACCTCGAACAGTCCGGTCCTCCCAAGGTAGCCGGTGTATCGGCACTTCACGCAGCCCACCGGTTTCTTGATCCGCAGCCTGCGTCCCCTCGTGCCGGGAATGCGCAGGGCGAGCGCCTGCTCCTCGGTCAGCAGCTCGTCCTCTGCGCAATGGGGGCAGATGCGGCGGACCAACCGCTGCGCCACGACGCCGACCAGGGTTCCGGAGAGCAGGAATGGCAGCACATCGAGATCGAGCAGACGGCTCACGGCACCAGCCGCTTCGCCCGTGTGGATCGTGCTGAGAACCTGATGTCCGGTGAGCGCTGCCTGAACGGCGTTCTGTGCGGTCTCTGCATCCCGGATCTCGCCGACCATCACCACGTCGGGATCCTGGCGGAGGACCGTCTTGAGTACGCTGCCGAAGGTCAGCCCGATTCGCGGCTGCATGGCGATCTGGTTGAACTTCTCGTGCACGTTCTCGATCGGATCTTCGAGCGTGACGATGTTGACCTTCGGGCTCGATAGGTACGCCAGTGAACTGTAGAGGGTGGTCGTCTTGCCGCTTCCGGTGGGGCCGACCACGAGCACCATCCCCGTCCGGTTGGCCAGCATGCCGCGGAACTGGGTGAGCTCGCGGGGGAACATGCCGAGGTGCTCCAGGTTCGCCTGGAGGATGCCTGGATCGAACACGCGCACCACGACCTTCTCGCCGAAGGCCGTGGGCGCGGTCGAGACGCGCATCTCCACCTCGGCGTCGCCGTGCGCGGTCTTGAATCGCCCATCCTGGGGACGTCGCCGCTCTGCGATGTCCATGCGCGCCAGGGTCTTCACGCGGCTGACCATGGCGGGGAAGACCACACGTGGCAGGCGGTGGACCACATGAAGCACGCCATCGATCCGCATGCGGACCCACGCCTCCTCTCGCTTGGGCTCGAGGTGGATGTCGCTCGCGCGATGGTCGAGCGCGTAGTTGAGCAGGTACCAGACGGCGCGGACGATGGGCTGGTCGCCCGCGTCGAGCTGGCCGGCGTCCGCAAGCTCATAG
Source organism: Myxococcota bacterium (assembly GCA_036126975.1). Taxonomy (GTDB): domain Bacteria; phylum Myxococcota_A; class UBA796; order UBA796; family UBA2385; genus JAYYRS01. The sequence goes on along the minus strand of JAYYRS010000617.1, from coordinate 6,361 downwards.
AGTTGCTCCAGATTCCCGATGTCGGGGAGGTTGTCGCCGAAGTCCTTCTCAGCGGCTCTCATGGACCGTCGGAAGCCGTGGAACTCGACGATGACCTGGAGGATGTGGGATTTCTGGGCGAGGACGGGAACCACGTCCTTGCCGGTGACGCGTCGGATGGATTCGAGGAGGTCCTTGTCCCAGGGGTCGGCAACGGCCAGCGTGAGGGCCCGGGGCTCGTCGGCGATCGCGATCACGAGATGGCGTTCGGCGAACGGGCCGCCGAAGGTCTCCGTCACCAGCTTGAAGTCGAGCTTCAGGGGGTCGAGATGCACATACGGGAGGGCGAAGTGCTCGGCGAGCGTCTTGGTGATCGCCTCCTCGTCGAGCGGCTCGTCGGTGGCGTCCGCACGTCGGAAGCGGAAGCTGGAGATGACCTCGACCTCGGAGACCCGGTACGCGACGCGGTGGCGCCCGAGCAGTCGCCGCATCTCGGCTCGCTTGTCGAGCAGGATGTGCCGGGCCTGATCACGTCCGCGGTTGAGCACGTCCTGTCGCTGGCCCGCATGCATCAGGCCGCGCGCAAGCAGGACGTCCAGGATCTCGGTGAGTCGTTCGATTCGGATCACGGCTGGAGTCTACCCCGCCGCTCTCGCGATCCCGCGAGACGTGACGGACCGGGACGCCAGGGCGGGTTCATCGTAGCCACGCAGGGTTGTCGACCAGCTCGACGCCCAGGCGCTCGGGAAAGGCTTCTCCACAGTCTTCGCACTGTGCGTTGATGACGGGGACGAGAACGCTCTCGAAATGGAAGTCGGTGGTGAGGGCGAGGCTTCCGCCCTCGCCGCCATTGGTCGCGCAGCCATCCCGGGTGACCGTGATGTCGAACGGGGCGTAGCTGGCCTGACCACGGGGAGTCTCCGTACCGTCGAGGAACTTGAATCCGAACGCCGCCTGGTGCCCGCCCGTGTCGGCATACAGGTAGTGGATGACGTGGTCGCAGCGGCCGACGTAGTCCTGCCAGCCTTCGGTGCTGAGGGCCTGCACTGCCGCAATCTCCCCGTCGGACAGCACGAGCTCGAAGTCGTCGGGGAAGTAGGCCCAGGCATCTCCGCTGGTGTGCCACTGCTGGAAGGGCACATCCGCGACGTATGCGATCTCGGTCCAGCCTCCCCCGTCGGTGGTCATGTCGCAGTACACCTCGAATGGGTCGAGGCCGGTTGCGTAGCCGTCCGGGTCGATGAAGTAGTGGCCGTCTCCGACCGAGCGCCCCATGTCGAGGATGTCGTCGCAGGTCAGACCGAGCGCGCAGTCACCGGTCCCGTCCGGCCGGATGGATGCGTCGGTGTCGTCGCAATCGTTGCCGCCGCAGGTCCCCGCAGCGTACCCGTCCCGGTCACCGTCGTTGTCGACAAGTCCGTCGCAGTTGTAGTCCTCGCCGTCGCAGCCCAGCGCCGCGTCGGGGTTGTAGGCGGGATTGCTGTCGTCACAATCCCCATCGATCAGAACGGCGTTGGCGGGTGCTTCGCATGCCTCCACCGTGGCGGTGGTTTCGCCGAATCCGTCCCCATCTGCGTCGATGTACCAGGTCTGAAGCAGACCATCGTCGAGCTGGCCATCGCAGTCGTTGTCCGTGCCGTCACAGACTTCGGGCGCCGATGGGTACGTCGATGGCTCGGCATCATCACAGTCCGTGCCTGTGGGAACATGCCCCGGCGGCCCATCGCATGCCTCGACGGACCGTTCGGGATCACCGTAGCCGTCGGCGTCGGTGTCGGCGTACCAGGTGTCCAGCACGTCTTCATCGATCTGGTCATCACAGTCATTGTCGACGCCGTCGCAGATCTCCAGGGCGCCCGGGTGGACGGATGCATCATCGTCATCGCAGTCCTCCTGGTCCGAATAGCCATCCCCGTCCCGGTCCTGCTCTGCCGCCACGTTGCTGCCTTCGTCGATGCCGACAGGTTTCGCCGCCTCGCAGCCGGTCAGCAGGATGGCGAGGCTGGTGGCATGGAATCGCATGACGGAGGCTCCCAGGTTGCAGTCTGCTACGACCAGTCGGATTGCAGGAAGGCAGTTTCGCACGAAGCATGATGGTCGTGGAGATTGGCCGCTCGGTCTGCGAGCCGCCGGCTCAGTCACCGTCCGGGCGGATCCCAACGTCCCAGGCCGCGCTGCCGCCCCGGGACAGGTCGGGCGGACCCAGCACGTCTTCCATACGCGACGTGGTCTCTGGGTCTCGGCTGACCAGGACTGCGATGCCTTCCGGCGGTCGGAATTTCCCGGGCGGCGGTGCCGGGTCGTCGAATGCGAGGCTTCCCAACCATCGACCGCTCTCCGTCCGAGCAATGTCGGGAGGCAGGCCGGGTCGGTTTGGGTCGGCGAGAATGGCCCTGCGATGGTATGCTTGCTGCAGAAGGGGCCGCTGGAAGTGAATGCCGGGTCCCGCCGCCGGAAGCTCCAGCAGCCCGCCAGCAGAGAGATCGTCGGTGCACGGGCCGGTGGCACAGTCGAACACCAGGACCGGGGTGCGGGGCGTCGTCGGCAACGGTGCCTGCAGCGGAGACAGTGCTGCGAGGTCCATTGCGACGAGGCCGCCCACGAGGAGGCGCCAACGAGCCGGAATGCGCGCGGCGCCACGACTCGCCAGGGCGGAGAGGGCCACGCCTCCGATCAGCAGGAAGCGACCGTGATGGTTGACGAGGTCGCCCATCGGCACCGACCGCAGCAGCGCCACGAAAGGATTGTCGAGGTCGAGAGGCTGGCCCATCCAGGCGAGGCGGGGGCCGGGTGCGAGGAGGACCGCGCAGCCGAGCAGGATCCACCAGCGGCTGAACCGACCCAATATCGCCAGCCCGAGAAGACTCCAGCCGAGGTAGCCAGGATGGATGCGGACGATCGCATCCTCCAGTCCGACAGGGCCCGGCGAGACGAAGCTGGCGAGATCTACGCCCCGCCAGGGATTGAGGCGCCAGAGGGGCTCGAACTGCTCGACGAATGCGCCCGTCCGATGGCCTCGTCCCAGGATTCGTTCGCCCTGCAGCAGAGCGGCAGGAAGCGCCAGAGGTGCCGCAGCGGCCGCGCCAGCGGCGAGCCCGACCCACCGGTGTCGCCCCTGGATCACCGCAGCGATCCCCAGCCCGAGCGCGGCGAGCCCCGTCATCCAGGCGAGAAGCGGCCCACACCAGCACAGAACGCCGAGGAGCAATCCGGCTGCGGCGCCCTGTCGCCAGTCGGCGTCGCCGACACGAGCGAGCGCCATGGCCGCCAGCCCGACGGCAAGGTCCTCTGTGAGACCTGATGCCGTGCTTCCGAGCAGGCTGGGCGCCAGCGCCAACGCCAGACCGCCGATGAAGGGATCACCCCCTGCGCGTCGCGCGAGATCGGCGCCTCCCCAGAAGGCCAGCATGATGCCGCCGAGAACCAGCGCATTCCACCCTGCGGCCGGACCGGCGACGCGGCCGATCAAGGAGGCGATGGCAGTGGGAAGGGGGTCGATGACCGGCCACGCGCGGGGATTGACCAGCCAGGCTCCCGGCCCGCTCGGCCAGGCAGGCATGGCTTCGGCGTGCCACCACTGCACCCAGGCGTGACCGTAGACCTCACCCCCCGGATGGCCGATCAGGCCGGGAGACCACATCAGTCGGGCGCCCACCAGCAGGGCGACGAGGGCGGCGAAGAGGAGAAGTCGGGAGCGCATCACGCCGCAAGGGTAGCGCGCAGGCTGGATGCAGCGCAGCACGGCGGGACTCCGGGAGGTCGTCTCGGAGGCGCGCGGAACGCAGATACGTCCGCCGGAGGCGCCTCGGCGCTACCGGCGCCGGCGGGTCGTCTGCCCAGCCTCGGCTGCTCCGCAGCGCCCGGTATCGGTGGCGTCCGGGGGAGCAGCATCCGACAGGGCAACACCCAGATCGAGAAGGCGGTCCAGCGTCTCTGCGAGCTCGGCTCCGGTGAAACGCGGAAGGCTCGCCTTGACGGTGCCATCCTCCACGACCGCATCAGGCAGTCCCTGCAGGACGTCGAGCAGGCATCCCCGAAGGTCGTGACGGTCATCTTCGAGGCGTGCCCGGATCCACTCGACCGCGGCATCACGGTTGCTGCTGCCTGCGCTGCGGGTGCTCTCAATGACGATCCGGCCATCGAGGATGGGGTCCCCAAGCCGTGGTCCGTCGCTGCCGGCTCGAATGCGGAGGTTGTGGTCTGGCAGGCCGCCGTCGAGGCTGACCCTGAAGCTCGTTCGCGCCAGTCCGTCGGCGGCCCGGAGTCGGACCAGGACGTCCAATCCGCGGATCTGTCCATCGAGCGCGGCCGAGCGCTCGTCATCCCTGGTTTGGCGAAGGCCGCGTGCTGCTGCGAACGCATCCCAGGGTGCATGCGCTGCGGAGTCCAGATCCCGTGCAGCCCGGGCTGCATCGTGGATCAGGGTCTCGAGTTCCCCGACGGCATGCCCGACCACCTCGAGGATGACCGTGCCGGCCTCGATGCGGCTGTAGTGCTCGCGCTTGGTGTGGAGAAGCGCCCGCAGAGCCGGGATGGCCGCGGGGTGATCGAGGATGGCCTTCACGGACTCGGGGGACGCACCCCGGACGCGGAGCCGCATGTTGGCGAGGGGATCCGCGAGCGGAATGTCCTGACCGCCAAGCATCTTGGCAAGTCGGGACCCGAGGCCTTCGTGATGGACGTGCAGGCCTTCTGGAAGTGGCACGTTGGGTGTGGCAGCGACGACGGTGTAGGCGACCCGGGTCTCGCCGACGCTTCGGTGCACCACCCCGACGTTGATCGCGATGCCATCCAATCGGCCTCGCATCGTCATGGTCTCGGTGAATCCCCCCTTGTCGAACGCCAGACCAAGGGCGGTGGCCGTCTTGCGCCAGTGCTCGCGGACGCCCCGCGTCTGGATGACCGCGGATCCGACGATTCCACCCACCACGGTGGCCAGCCCGAGAGCGATCAGAACGAACTCCATGGCGCCTCCACGACGAGGTGTAGCGGCCGGGTCGGACAATGTGCAACGCGTTCGGGCGCGTGGGTTAGCCTCCGGCCACATCACGGAGGAGAACGGATGGGTATCCGCAGCACGCTGAAGGGTTTCGCCCGCAAGGCCCTGGAAAAGACCGGTTTGCGCCGCGCGCCGGGCCCCGCGCCCGCTCCCGCGCCTGCGCCTGCGCCGCGTCCTGCGCCCGCCCCCGCACCGCGTCCTGCTCCGGCGCCCGCGCCTGCCCCCGCGCCGCGTCCTGCTCCCGCGCCTGCGCCCGCCCCTGCGCCGCGTCCTGCTCCGGCGGCTGCGCCTGCGCCCGCCCCCGCTTCCGCCCCGGCGAAGAAGGCCCCGGCGAAGATGGCTCCGGCGAAGAAGGCGCCGGCGACGAAGGCTCCGGCGAAGAAGGCTCCGGCGACGAAGGCTCCGGCGCAGAAGGCGCCGGCGAAAAAGACCCCGGCGAAGAAGGCGCCGGCGAAGAAGGCCCCGGCCAAGGCGACCGCTGACAAGGCGGAACCTGCGCCTGCACTGGCCGCTACGCCGGATGCGGGAGAGGAGCGCGTGATGCCGCTCCACTGTCCCAGCTGCGGTGCGCCTTCGCATGGCAACTGGGTCCGTCAGCACGGTCGATTCGGCTGTGGGGAGTGCGGCGCAGGCTGGTGAGGCGTTTGCTTCCGGAGCGGCCATGGACGTGATGGGTCGCCGAGAGCGCGGCATTGCATTCCTGCTTGCCTTCTGCATGTCGCTTGGCCTTGCCGCCCGGGCACTCGGCCCCGCCCTGACTGCGCCGGAGGGGTGGCTCGTCGGTTCGTGGATGCACCCGGACTGCCTGTCGAACCATTGGTTGCTGGCATGGGTTGCCGACCGCGCGGCCTCCCTGCAGGGAATGCTTCACAATGGGGACTACTACTGGCCGATCGGGGACGCGCCCGTTCTCGCGGGCAACGGCACGCAAGGGCTCGCATACCTGCCCTTCCATCTCGTGTGGGGCTGGCCGGGTGCCGTTCCACGATACCTGCTGGTGGCGATGACGCTGTCCGGGCTGGGAGGCTACGCGCTGGCGCGCGCAGCGGGCGCGGATCCCTGGTCCGCGCTGCTGCTGCCCGCGCTGACGGTCGCGTCGCCCTTCGTGTGCGGCGAGCTGGGCGCGGGTCGCTTCAGCCAGGCCGACACCGCTCCGCTGCTCTTCTTTTCGGCGAGCTGGCTCTGGCTCCTGGCCCGTCCATCATCCGGACGCGCGCTGCTCAGCGCCAGCCTCCTGGCGTTCACATCGTTCTTCTACTGGTACTACGGTTTCTTCGGTGTCCTGTTTGGTGGGGTGATGGTGCTGGTGCACGGTTGGCGCACCCTCGGCATCCGTGTCCTCGTCGTGTTCGTGGCTTCCTTCTCGGCCATGATCGGTCCATG
>JAYYRS010000616.1:0-3687 GCA_036126975.1 Myxococcota bacterium | reverse complement strand
CGGGCGTCCGAGGTAGGCCTCGCTGATCAGGTGCACCTGACCGTTCTGCACGGCTGGGACCGCTTCCCATCCCGCGCGCTCCAGCACGCGGGCCGCCCGGTAGTTTGCGCGGGGAACCCCACACCAGCTGACCACGACCGCATCCGGCGCCAGGGCGCGGACTTCAGCCGGTTCCAGGGTCCGGCTCTCGACATCCTCCCCGGACAGTGCATTCCGTGCACCCGCACATCGGAGCATGTCGTCCACCCACGACCGAGCTCCTGCAGCAATGCAGGGCCTGGGCCACCATTCGACCAGTACGCGCGGCGCGTCGGTCGGGGCAGGTCCCACCGAAAGCGCAGACTCGATGCCCCGCGCCAGGGACTCCCCCGCGCCGGGAACCCCCAGGAGACCTCCGAGCTGGCGGGCATCCCGCGCAACATGAGCCAACGAGGTCGGAGCGAGGACGAGGACATTCTGCTTGTGCGCGAGCAACCGGGAGACCACCTTCTCGTGACCCGGCACCGTGTTGCTTGCCAGGACGAGGTCCGGGCACAGCGCAGCGACCGCGTCCGCATCCACGTCAAGGTCCTTCCCGACGCGGGGCAGCCCGGCGACCAGCGCGGCCGGGAAATCGGAGTGGTCGTCTACACCCACGAGCTGGTCTCCGCAGCCCAGGGCATGGACGAGCTCGGTATTGGAACAGGTCAGGCTCACGAGCCGCACGGCCACCTCCAGCGCTGGCCTACCCCGTCCACGCCGACGCCACCGCATCGAAGGCCGCTGCGATACCCCTGCCAGGATTCCCCGGGGTCTTTCATGCTCGCACTCGCGCTCCTGTCGATGCTCAGCGCTCCCGCAGAAGCCAGCGGCTACTACTTCACGGACGCGGGAACGCGGGGCATGGCCCGGGGGGGCGCCTTCATCGCGTCGGCGAACGATCTCAGCGCGCAGTACTACAACCCCGCCGCGCTCATCAACCTGGAGCGCAGCCAGGCCTACCTGAACCACTCACGAGTGTCCCAGGCGATCGCCTTCACGCGGCAGGACTACGCCGAGGACGATGACGGCTACGTGGGGACGCAGCAGGCGCCCGCCTACGACTACGACGGCGATGCCTTGCCCAACGGCCATCCGACAGCCACCAACATTGCACGACCGATGAGCATCCCGCAGTTCGCCGTCGGTTCCAGTCTCGGCATCGATGACGCCTACTTTGCCCTCGGCCTGCATCCGCCCTTCGCGCCCCAGGTCGTCTACGAGACCGGCATCCAGGCGGGTGCCGAGCCCTCCGGTGCGCAGCGGTACAGCCTCGTCGACTCGCTGATCGTCCAGTTCTACGCGGGGCCGAGTGCCGCGTATCGGCTGCTGCCCTGGCTGACCCTGGGTGGCAGCCTCAACGTGACGTATGTCTCGACCACGTACGGGCTCAACATGATGCTCTGTCAGGACGACCTCACCGACAATCTCACGAATCGATGCCCGGCCGATGCGGCGGGCATCCACAACGACATCAGCGTCGCGCTGGAGATGGCCGACCCGTTCCGGTTCACCTGGAATGCCGGTCTGCTGGTCGAGCCGGTGGACTGGATGAAGCTCGGATTCAGTGTATTGCCGCCTCTCGACATCGACGGCGCCGGAGACGTGCAGGCCCGGTTCGCCCAGGAGCACTGGATGGGGCCCCGCGGCTTCGACGTCCTCGGATCGGAGACCGTGCGCGACGACGCGGTGGCCGTCCAGCTGACGATGCCCTGGATCCTCCGGAGCGGGCTCGCCATCCAGCCGACCGACCGGTCGGTCATCGAACTGGCGGGCGTCTACCAGCGCTGGTCGATGACCGAGGAGATCCGCGTCACGGACCTCGACCTCGTGGTTCCGCTGACGGAGTTCGCGGGCACCGAACTCGAGGATGTCCTTCTCGACGATGACGTCGTCATTCCTGCCGAATACGAGGACGCGTGGTCCATCCGTCTGGGCGGAGAGGCCGAGCTCATCGGGCCGCTGAGCGTGCGCGCCGGTGCGTTCTACGAGACCAGCGCGATCCCGATGCAGACCCAGGCCGTCGCCCTCGTGGACGGTCCCAAGTTCGGGTACGGCGTTGGCGCGACGTACTGCCACAAGAAGGACAAGCAGCGCGCATTCAGCCTCGATGCAGGATTCTCCCAGACCTTCGTCACCGAGCGGACCATCACCGGCAGCCGGATCCGCAGACAGGAGATTCCGATCAATCTGCCGGACGTGCTCGCCGGCAACGTCGAGGCCAGCGTCGTGGAGGGTCTGGGCGTTGGCAACGGCACCATGTCGTCCTCGATGCGGTTCTTCAGTGCGGGCGGAACCATCTACTGGGGTCGGTCCGCCGAGAGCCCGGACCGCCGCCAGCCGGCGATGCCCGACGCCACATGAATCGGTTCAGGACTCCGGCACCCGCTGGGGTCCCGGACCCTGCAACACCAGGACCTCCGGAGGCGTGCCCCTCCACCGACCCTGGACGCGCCGCGCTCCGTCCTCCGTGGTCTCGATGTCGATGCGCCCGTGCGGCGTCGGCAGATTGCGCGCCGCTGCGATGCCCGGCAACAGCACCAGCCGCCCCCGCAGCACCCGGACCTGGTCGAGCACCAGCAGCGCAAAGAGGGCAGCGCCCAGGAGGTCGTCGCCCTCGCCGATGGCGCCCCGGCGCGGATGCCGGGCGGTGGGCAACGCGCCCGTATCGGATGCGAGCGAAGCCACCGCGCCGAGCCAGTCCACCTGGGGTTCCAGCCGCGAGAGGACCCCCGCCAGCAAGGCCGTCGCCGCGGCATGCGCGCCGCCCGAGTGCAGCACTCCTCCACCATGCCAGTGCCGCGCACGGAGACGGCGAGCCGTCATGACGGCGCCAGGGTGGTCCACATCGACGACGCCCAGCCAGCATCCCGTCAACATCGCCGCCGCGCTTCCGTCCACGGCTCGCCCCGGAGAAGCGGTCCATGGAGCGGGACCCAGCAGTTCCGGGAGCGTCTCGCGCTGGCGCCCCCCGGCGAGGGCCCAGTCCGACCGGCGCTCCGGCGCGATCTCCCGCAGCGCCTCGGCGCTCGTCAGGAGCCCAGCCGCCCGCCATATTGCGGTGAATCGCACGCTGCCGTCGGGCCCGAACAGCGCTCGACCGCCCGGCTCGGGCTCGTCCCGAGCCAGCCGGTCCAGCAGCCGCATCCATGCCTTCTGGTGCCCCCGGGCCCACGCCGAATCGCCGCTCCACCGCACGACCTCTGCCGTGGCCCAGGCGAGCGCTGCAGCATCCTCCGCGTCGCCCACCAGGCTCCCGTCCCGGCGCACTCTTGACCAGTACCGGCCCAGGCGGTCCTCCGCGCGACGGGTGAAGCCCATCCGGGCCAGGGCGACTGCGCCCAGGAAGGCCGGCATCCCCGGGGCTGGTGGTTCGAGCAGCAACCGCGTCCTTGCGGACTCGAACGCAGCCTGGTGGACGCCAAGGGACAGCTCGGAGCCCGCAGACAGCATCCCCCTCCGGTCCGCGGATGCCCCGGACCACAGCGAGGGGCCACTCGTACGGACGAGCGCAGCGCTCGTACCCTCTGGCGGTGCCAGGACTGCCAGCCGGGTGATCGAGGCGCCCGGCGCCAGCACCTCCCGCGACATCTCGACCCCGCTCGCCTGTCCGTAGCGGCAGCGTACGTCGACCGACTCGGCGGCCTGGGGATCCCCCGGGCGCTGACC
>JAYYRS010000615.1:0-4776 GCA_036126975.1 Myxococcota bacterium | reverse complement strand
CGGCGTACCCAGCGCGGTGCTTGCCGAAGCGGCCTCCCGGATCGAGACGGCAGTGGGCGCGCTTCGCTACCGCGGCGCAGGCACCATCGAGATGCTCATGGATGAGCACGGAGCGCTGTGGTTCATGGAAATGAACACGCGGCTTCAGGTCGAGCACACCATCACGGAGGAGGTCACCGGAGTCGACCTCGTGGAGTGGCAGTTGCGGATCGCCGCGACTGAAGGCCTGGCTGGGCTCGACCTCTCGCAGGCTCCCGGCGGGCACGCGATCGAGTGCCGCATCAACGCAGAGGACCCGACGCTGGCATTCCGGCCGGGTCCCGGAACCGTGCGCAGGCTGGTCCTTCCGGAGGGGGAGGGGGTCCGGGTGGACACCCACCTCCGGGAGGGGGACCGCATCTCTCCCCACTATGACTCGATGTTTGCCAAGCTGATCACCTGGGGTCCCGACCGCCAATCGGCCATCCATCGGATGACCGACGCGCTCGATACGCTCGAGGTCGAGGGCATACCGACCACCGCGCCCCTGCATCGCAGCATCATCACCCACCCCGACTTCGTCGCCGGCGCATACGACACGCGCTGGCTGGAGCGCTGCCTGCCCACGCTGCTGGGCGAGGAGCCGGCATGAAGATCCCCATGCAGACCATCGGCAGCCGGATGACCCACGGGGCAGGCGCTGACGAGAACGAGGCGCATCTGGCAGGCCTCGAGTCCGACCTCGCGGCCAAGCGCGCCGTCGTGAAGGACGGATGGGGGCCCGACCGCGTCCACCGCAAAGGAAAGCTCACGACCTGGGAGCGGGTCGAGCTGCTCAAGGACCCCGGCACGGAGGTGTTTGCGGTCGGCACGCTCGTGAACTGGGGCAGGACGTTCGCTGGGTCCAAGCGCGGTGCGCCCGGAGCCGGCGTCGTGACGGCCTTCGTCCGGACAGAGGGCCGCTGGACCGTCGTGATCGCCAACGACAACACGGTCGCCAGTGGGGCCTGGTGGCCCCTCACGCCTGAGAAGATCCAGCGTGCGCAGGACGTCGCACTGCGTCTGCGGCTGCCGGTCGTGTACCTCGTCGACTGCTCGGGGCTGTTTCTGCCCGAGCAGGCCCGAAGCTTCCCCGGCCGGACCGGCGCCGGGCACATCTTCAAGAAGAACGCGGCCCTCTCCGACGCGGGTGTCCCCCAGATTGCTGGCGTTTTCGGCGACTGCATCGCCGGGGGCGGCTACATGCCCATCATCTCCGACCGCGTCTACATGACCGAACAGGCGTACATGGTCATCGCGGGCGCAGCGCTCATCAAGGGTGCCAAGAGCAGCAAGCTCACCAGCCTTGACATCGGCGGGCCCGAGGTCCACGTGCACCAGTCTGCTGTTGCGGACGTCCGGGTCCCGGACGATGCGGCGTGTCTGCGACACATCCGCGCAGAGGTGGCGCGGCTTCCGGATTCGGGCGCCGATTTCTATCGTCATGGCGTCGAGGACGAACCCCCGCTGCTTCCTCCATCGGACCTGGATGCGATCTTTCCGGCGGACCATCGACAGGTCTACGACGTGCGACAGGTGGTGGCGCGGCTGGTGGATGGCAGTCTGTTTCACGAGGTCCTGGGCGAGACCGGGCCGGAAATCCTCACCGGCGTGGGCCGGGTCGGAGGCCTGTGGGTCGGGTTCGCCGCCAACGTCCTGGAACCACAACCGCATCCCGAGGGCCGCGGCCACCGTCCCGGGGGCATCCTGTACCGGGAAGGCATCGCGAAGCTTTCGGCATTCAGCAGGGCCTGCAACGACGACGGCATCCCACTGGTCTGGTTGCAAGACATCGCCGGGTTTGACATCGGCGTAGAGGCAGAGGCGCAGGGTCTTCTCGGCTATGGCTCCAGTCTCATCTACACGAATTCCACCAACACGACGCCGATGTTCACCGTGCTGCTCCGGTAAGCCAGCGGGGCGGGCTACTACGCCATGGCAGGACTGCCATACGACCCGATCCTGCAGCTGGCGACCCCGCTTTCCCGGCTCGCGGTGATGGAAGGCAGGACCCTTGCGATCGCCGCATACAACACCCGACTCGACGACGACTTCGAGATCGATGCACGGTTCGGTCCGGAGGAGCGGGCCGAGATCAAAGCCGGCATGGCGCGGACCGCTGCCCGGATCGAGGCAGACATGGACCCGGTGGCAGCCGCTGCGCGCATGGACACCGACGAGGTGGTCCGGCTCCGTGAGCTGCGGCCCTGGTTGAAGGCGCTCGCGGAGATGGCCTACCAGGCGACGGGCTACCGACGCGTCAAGAACCCCCGGATCTGGTCGCTGCACGATCTCGAACTGCTCGCAAACGGCCGCAGGGCTGGCCATCCAGAGGCCGTGTCGCTCGACGAGGCTCCGGTGGGCGCCGACGACGAGGTCGCCCTTGCCGACGGCCTTGTTCCGATCCGTGCGCCGATGGAGGGCAGCTTCTGGGGCCGCGCTTCTCCCGACAAGCCGCCCATGGCGCCTGCGGGCGCGTGCGTTGGTGCAGATGAAGGCATCGCGCTCATCGAGGTGATGAAGACGTTCACTCCCATCCGGAGTCCTGCACCCGGCCGGGTCGAGCGCTGGGTCGTCGCGGACGGCGATGGGGTTCGACCTGGGCAGGTCATCGGTTGGCTGCGTCCGGGCTGAACGGTCTGGGAGCAGCCTGTCGCGCGTGGTAGCGTGCCGGGGCTCGCGGGCATGCGCTCGCATACGACGTGGAGTCTCCCGTGCGCTGGCTGCTGGGTCTCATGGTTTCACTCTCTGCTCTCGCGGGGAGCGCGGCTCGTGCGGAATGTGCCGGGCTCTACACTGGGCAGCAGCTCGCCGGTGACCTTGGGGCGGCGAGCTCGGCCCTGCGGGCCAAGGATGACGCGGCGTTCCAGGCCGCAGGGCAGCGTCTGGATGCCGGGCTTCCATGCCTTGGCGCCCCGGTTCCGGCGCCGGTGTTCGCCGTCGCGTTTCGAACGGTCGGCCTCTATCACCATCGGTTCGGGAACAAGGACCGTGGCCGCCAGTGGTTCCTCACCGGTCTGGAGCTGGACGCCAGCTTTGAGTGGGACATCGCCGAGGTCGCGCCCGGTGACCCCGTGCGGCAGGTGTTCGACGACCTCCGGGGAGAGGCCGAGGCCGACCGCGTGATGCTCACCGGTCAGGAACTGGCGGTTCCTGCCGGCACCCGTCTGGTGCTCGACGGCCGGCGGCTCGACGAGGCTTCGGCGACGCAAGGACGCCCGCACGTCCTCCAGGTTGTCAGCGCCGCCGACAACCAGGTGAAGCAAACCCTTCTCGTTGAGGGCAACGCGTTGCCCGAGCGCTTCCTCCAGACGATGGTCGTGGCAGACACGGCCAGCGACAATCCGCCGAAGAAGGACAAGAAGGCGGGTCACACTCCGACCGATGACCTCTCTGTCGTCAAGGTCCGGCGGGTCCGGCCGGCGGCGAAGACACCCCTGATGGTGGGCGGGGCGGTGCTTGCGCTCGGCGCGGGCGGCCTCTACGGATCCACGTTCGCGACCCGCGCGAAGTTCGACGCCGCGACGTCGACGGCGGACCTGACCCGCTACCGCACCCTCACCAACAGCCTCGTCATTGCATCGGCGGCGACACTCGCCGTCGGATTGTCGGTGGAGTACGCCGGAATCATGCTCGGCGCCGCGCCCGGAGGCGCGCAGGTCGGCTTGGCCAGACGCTTCTGAGCGCCGTTTCGGCGCCTACGCGCCGCGCTTCGCAGCGGGTTCCCACAGGAACTCGGCCTCGCCGAGATGTTTCGCGGCCCACCGCCCCGCAACAAAAAGGTAGTCCGAGAGACGGTTGAGGTAGCGCATGGCTCCCTCGCCGACATCCGGTTCTTCGTCCATGAGCGAAAGAACCTCCCGTTCGGCCCGACGACACACCGTGCGGGCCTGGTGAAAGAACGCACCCACGGGCCCTCCCCCGGGCAGGATGAACTCCCGCAGCGGCGGAACCTCGGCATTGAGCTCGTCGATGAACCCCTCAAGCCGGGCGACGTCGTCGCCTCCGACGCGGTGCATCCCGTCCCAGCGGGAGTCGGCCGGCGTTGCGAGGTCCGATCCCACATCGAACAGGTCGTTCTGGATCCGGTGCAGCATTTCGTCGAGCCGGGAGATGACGGCAGGCGGTGCGGCGGACTGCCCATTGAAGGTCCGTGCGAGCCCGAGCGTCGCGTTGAGCTCATCAACGGTGCCATAGGCCCGAATCCGGACATGGTCCTTCCGGACTCGTTTACCGCCGACGAGGCTTGTGCGCCCCTTGTCGCCGCCGCGGGTGTAGACCTTCGTAATGCGCATGTGCGTGGCTCCTTGATGCGGCGCTAACCCCATGAAGGAGCGACGCCCGTGCTCATTGCTTGCGGGTGAGACGTCGGTGGCGACGTGCTACACAGTCGGACCACGCGCCGACGCTCGGCGTGAAGGGAACGAGACTCGTGACGGGAGCGAACGTGGAGACGCGCAAGAACCGGATGGCTGTGGAGGGGCTCCGCAAAGCTGACCCCGGAACCCTCGAGGTGCTCGTCGCTGAGGTCCTCCGGCGCCCGCTCGGACAGATCGAGCCGGGGACCCTCATGGACCTGCTGGCCCTCGCGGAGGTGCCCGACCAGATCGGAGGCCAGCTCGCCAAGGAGTTCACGGCCTTCCAGGATCAGATGTTCCGCGAGATCGGCGACCTGCCGGACGGCCCCCCGCTCGCAGACTTCTGCGGTGAACTCGGGGGACTCGATGCGGCACGCATCCCGGCGAACGTCCGTGAGGC
>JAYYRS010000614.1:0-13831 GCA_036126975.1 Myxococcota bacterium | reverse complement strand
TGGGGGTCGAAGTGGGCCACGCCCAGCTCGGCGGCCGCAGCCTTGAGAATGACCCGATGTTGACCGGTGTAGCCTTCGCGCTCGAGCGGGTACCCGAAGAGAACCGGGGTGGCTCCGACCTCCTGGATTCCGCTGACGAGGGCACGCAGGTTCTCGACATAGTCGCCAGGAGGCACGCGGAACTCGCCGCCCGTATCCTGCGGCCCACGCTCCTTGGCACGCACCTGGACGTGACCGAGCAGGCTGCGAAGACCAAGGTAGACTTTTGACCGATACAGAAGGTTGTCCTTAAGGAACCGTGCGTCCTGCTGCAGGACCGCCTGGGAACGGTCCGAGTAGGCGGCCTTCCGTGCGTCCTGGACGACGTAGCCAACAAGCACGACATCGGGCTTGTAGTGCCGGAGGGTCCGGTCCCAGAGCCAGCGACCCTGGAAGCTGGTGTAGCCGGGCTGCCCGCCATTGATGACCTCGACGTCCGGCCGCCCGCTGGCCCGGATGAGCGTCTCCAGTCTCGCCGGATAGGATTCCGCGTCCGCGACACCCCACCCGAAGGTCGTGGAGCAGCCGAGCGCCATCACCCGATGTGTACCTGCAGGCTTGTCGGGCGAATGGATGGGGGCGCGAAGTCCCTCGTCGTTGGTGCTCACCGGGAACGTCGTGCTCTCTTCTCCATGACTCATGGGGAAGCGGTCAAGCTCGGGGTCGGACGTCCAGAACGGCGTGTTGTGCTCGAACGTGCCCTCGATCTCGGGCCAGCCTGCGCCGCGCAGTCCCACCTCTCCGGCGCCGAAGACCACCAATACGGGGATCATCGAGAAAAGCAGTCGACGGCCGAGCGAGGGTCGGGATGCCACGGGCGTAGGCCTCTTCGCGGATGGGTCCTGCGGGGAACCCGGCCTCAGTTGGCCGGGCTGATCTCGATGGCGGTGTGATCGATGATGCCACCGTTCTTGAACCAGATGTTGTCGAAGTACTTCTCGTCGTTGATCCGGTAGTCGATCGTGCCGTGGGATGGCGCCGTGAAGACGATGCTTCCGCCGGTGACCGGCAGGATCGTCTCGACGCCTTCCTCGCTCGTGAAACGAAGTACGAGCATGCCGTAGTTGCAGCCCTCGAGGTTGCAGGGCAACGAGGTGTCCCCCACGGTGGGCCTGTCCGGGTCCCCCTCCACGTTGATCCAGGGCCCACCGTCCTCTGCGCGGTACTTGTCCTTGAGCGTTCCGGAGACCCGGACCTTGTCTCCCTCGCAGATGCTGAGGGGCCGCTGCCAGCCGGAGCCGATGTCCAGGTAGTCGAACATGGTGTAGTCGAGGGGTTGCAGGCACTCACCCTCGGTGAGTTTTCCTGGCAGTGCCGTCAGCCAGCTCTCCCACGCGGCGGCCTCTCCCGAGCCGGTCGCGACGGTCTCGCACTGCTTCAGGTTGGCGGTCACGATCTCCTCGATCTTCTCCGGTCGTCCAAGAAGGACGATCTCGACCTCCTCAAGCCGGTCCGCCTTGAAGGCGATTCCGTCCTCCTTCGAGCCGTTCCACTGGCTGATCATGTCGTCGAGCGCGGTCGCACGCATGGCGCGGCGCTCCAGTTCGGGGAGCGCGCCCCAGTCTGGTGGAAAGTAGCAGGACAGGGTCCAACCCTCTTCCTGATGCCAGCCGGTGGGTGGCTTCACAGGCGCGGTGTTCTTGGGGCCGCAGCCCATGGTGGCGACGAAGGACGCGGCCAGCAGGCTGGTCTGGAGATGGCGGTCGGCCATGCATGCTCCCGGGGTGTCCCGAAGCATTACCCGGGGCTGCACCGAAAGTCGAGCAGGCATCGACGAGGTGCGGATCGGCCTCAGCGGACGCAGGTACGAGAGCGTCCCGGTTCGCGTCCCCTCCCCTCTCGACGCGGGGACCGCCCGAACGACGAGAGGGAGACCCAAGGGTCTCCCTCCGATGCCCGCAGGCGGGCGCATCGTCACGGGACCGCGCACACGCGCGGCCGGGTGACCGGCCTTCGTCTCAGACCTTGCCCACGAGCTGGAACGCGATGACCAGCGCGTAGATGACGAGCGACTCGACGAGGGCGAGGCCGATGATCATCGGGGTGAAGAGCTTGCCGGACGCCTGCGGGTTGCGGGCGATGCCTTCCAGGGCGGCGGCAGCAGCGCGTCCCTGACCGAGCGCGCCGCCTGCAGCAGCAACGCCGATGGCGAGGCCTGCAGCCAGGGCGATGTCACCAGAACCCTCGGCCGCGAAGGCGGGGCTGGAGACCAGCAGCAGTGCGATGGCGGCGGGGAGCACCTTGGCGATCTTCTGGGCGTTCATCCTGTTCTCCGGATTCGGGAGTGTGTCTCGCGGAGGAGCTCTCGTTGAGACCGATTCATCTGTGGGGTCCGTTGCTGGACCGGGGAAGCGTTCGGGTGGCGGCGCCCGTAACCGGTCGGGCGCGCCGGGGCAGGGGATGTTCTGGATGTCAGTGGTCGTCGTCGCCGTGGTCGACCGACAACATGATGTAGATGGCCGACAGCAGGGTGAAGACGAAGGCCTGCAGGAAGGACACCCAGATGCCGAGCCCCAGGAAGATGGATGGCGCGATGACGGGTACGAGGTCGGACATGATGCCGAAGACGAGGTGGTCACCATTGATGTTGCCGAACAGGCGGAGCGACAGGGAGCCGGGCCGGATCAGGAAGACACCGGCCGCCTCGATCACGAAGATCAGCGGAGCGAGCCACCACACCGGACCCATCATGTGCTTGAAGAAGCCGGTTCCGGTCCGCGCCACGCCGGCGATGCAGTAGACCGCGAGCACGACGAGGGACATGGCGAGGTTGGTGTTCATGTTGTCGGTCGGAGGCAGACCCCCGGGGATGACGCTCAGCAGGTTGCAGCTGAAGATGAACAGGAAGAGCCCGCCGAGGAGCCAGTAGAACCCCTTGGCGTCCTTGTTCCCGAGCACACCGGAGATCATGTTGAAGATCGCTTCGGTGTAGAGCTCGAACATGCTGCGGATGCCGAGACCGGTCGAGGGGATGTACTGCTCGCGACCGCCCTTGGCGCGCACGGCGTTCAACCCCATCCGTGCGACTGCGGCGAATGCGAGGAGGAAGAGGCAGACGCCCCACAGGGTGACAAGCCGGATGGCGTCGTCATGGGATGCGCCAAACCCGGCCTCTTCCACCATGTGCACGAAGGGGAGTTCCTGGAACCAGGAGTAGTGGTAGCCGGCAGCACCAGAGTCCCCGCCGGCGAAGGCGGTGGAAGTGACGGCGAGTGGCAGCCATGGGATCGACATGATGGTCAGCCCTCCCCGACCTGGAGCTCGATGCCCATTCCCACCGCTGCATGTCCGAGGATTCCGAAGACCACGACCGAAGCACCGATGACGACGGAGGTGGGTGGGAAGACGGAGCAGAGGAAGGCGAGCCCGGCAGCCAGGACCAGGAGCTTGAAGGAGTAGAGAGCGGCCGGCAGGACCGGCGCACGCTCCGTGAGGTATGCGGTGAACAGGCCGCGGACCGTTGCGGTCCAGAGCAGAAGATTGACGAGCATCAGGGCGCCGGTGGCTGCGATTCCGCCCCCGAAGTCCGTGTCCACCAACAGCGAACCGGCAACAGCGGCCACGACCATCGTGATGGTGGCGCTAAGCGTCAGGGTCCGGGGGGATACGGTCATCGTGGCCGAAGAGCCGGTCAAGGGTCGTGGTCAGTCGCCACATTCCGTAGACCAGCGCGCTGATGGAGAGAGTGATGAGGAAGGCCGGCTCAGAGCCGAGTCGGCCGTCGAGCCATGCTCCGGCGTAGACCCCGGCGACGACGGTGAGCGCCATCTCCAGGACCTGGGCCGAGACCCGCCCCAGGCGACGTGCGATGCGGCGGTCGAACACCGATCACCCCGCGCCGGAAGGAGTCCGGAGGCGGGTGGTCTTATTGTCTCCCGAGTCCGACGTCAACGGCTTGAGACCGCCGCGAGCGCGGTGCGGATGGCCTCGGCGGCGCGGTCGACCTCCTCGTCGCTCAGAGAGGCCGGCAGGAACGCCGCCTCGTACTGGGAAGGAGGAAGGTACACTCCCGCATCCAGACACAATCGATGGAAGCGGCCGAACTTGTCGAAGTCGCATTCCTTGACCTGGGAGAAGTCGCTTGGCGGCTGGTCCCGGAAGAAGACGGTCAGCATGGACCCGACCCGCTGGATGCTCGCACCTGCGGCCTCGACCGCCGGACGGATGGCCGCATCGAGATTGGCCCCAATCTCCTCGAGACGGAGGTACACGTCGGGCGTCAGGAGCGCGAGGGTGGCCCGCCCTGCGGCGACGGCAAGCGGATTTCCGGACAGCGTCCCCGCCTGGTAGACCGGGCCCGTAGGGGAGAGCCTCTCCATGACCTCACGACGGCCCCCGAAGGCCGCCAGCGGGAGGCCTCCCCCGACGACCTTTCCCAGGCAGACGAGGTCCGGCGTGACGCCGAATCGCTCGCAAGCGCCGCCGCGGGCCAGCCGGAATCCCGTCATGACCTCGTCGATGATCAACAGGGCGCCATGGTCTTCACAAAGCGCCTTGAGCCCTTCCAGGTAGCCGCCACGCGGCGGAACGCATCCCATGTTGCCCGCCACGGGCTCGACGATGACCGCAGCGATCTCATGGGTGCGAAGATGCTCCTCCACCGCCGTCAGGTCGTTGAAGGGTGCGGTGTGTGTGAGCGCCGCCGTGGCGGCCGGCACACCGGGGGAACCGGGTTGCGCGAACGTGACGACACCCGAGCCGGCAGCCACCAGGACGGCGTCGTGGGCTCCGTGGTAGCAGCCGTCGATCTTCACGATGTGGTCCCGACCGGTGTAGCCGCGGGCCAGACGGATGGCGTGCATGGTCGCCTCGGTGCCAGATGAGCACAGGCGCACCATGTCGAGTGCTGGGTGGGCCGCACAGAGTTCCTCGGCGAAGAGGACCTCACCGGCCGTGGGTG
Source organism: Myxococcota bacterium (assembly GCA_036126975.1). GTDB lineage: Bacteria > Myxococcota_A > UBA796 > UBA796 > UBA2385 > JAYYRS01. Next base: position 8,892 of record JAYYRS010000614.1, on the reverse strand, counting down.
CTCCGAAGCTCGTCCCGCGAGCCGCTGTCTCCGTGATTGCGGCCACCACGACCGGGTGCGCATGTCCGAGGATCAGCGGACCCCAGGAACCCACCAGGTCGATCAGCTCGTTGCCGTCCGCATCGACCATCGTGCTCCCGCGCCCTGCGGCGATGAAGGACGGTTCGCCCTCGACGGCGGCAAATGCGCGGACGGGGGAGTTCACCCCGCCAGGGATGACCTGTCGGGCCTGGGCGAGAAGGGCATGCGAAGTGTCATAGGTTGGCATGCCGTGCGCCTAACGCAAGCGACGAGCGCCAGGGGGTGAGGCCGCGTCCCGGCTCCGGTTGCGCTACCGGTTGTTGCGGAGGCGCGCCGCTCGACGGACCAGGGCGGCGTCTCGCGAAGCCTCCGTAAGTTCGCCATCCAGCTGCGCAAGCGCGGCGTCGCCACCTTCGAGACGCTCGAGGGCGGTGGCCCGCCCGAGGCGGGCGAGGTTGGCTGCCGGGCCTGTACCCGCAACCCGCAGCGCCATGTCGTAGGCCTCGTAGGATGCATTGGGGTCGGCGGCGAGGCGCATGCGCGCAAGTGCCAGCCAGGCGCTCGCGGCTCGGGGCGGATGTTGGGTTGCCAGCCCGAGGGCGCGCTCGGCGGATTCTGGGCGGTCCAGGGCAGCAAAACCCCGCCCTGCCTCGAGCAACCAGCGGCCCGCTTCAGCATGGTCCGGATTCGCCCAGGCGGCGTACTCGTACGCTTCAGCGGCCCGGACGGGGTCGGCCAGCCTGACGGCGTAGACCGACGCCAGCCGGGCCCACGCATCGGCGACGTGGATGGATTCTGGCCACGCCTCGATGAACCGGAGCAGTCCAGTGGCGGCCACCTCTGGCGCGGACGCATCGACCACGCGCAGCTGCGCAGCGCGCCAGGCCGCTTCCTCGCGGATGGTTTCCGGTCCCCAGCCCGTCGCCAGCGCGTCGTACCCGGCGAGCGCCGCAGCGGTCTGGCCACGGGCGACGTGCGCTGCGGGCCGGTCGAGCGCGACGGGAGACCATGGGCTGTGCCAGAGGGCAGTTCCGAGTCCTGCCACGACCGCGATGGCCATCGCGGAGAGACCCAGGTAGCACAGCTCGCCCTCGTGCCCGCGGAGGGCAAAAGGGACGGAGCGCTGGATGGCGCGGCGGACCTGGGAGATGACGGGCTGCATTCCGTGGAACGCTATCTGTGGAACACGCTGTGTTCAAGCGTGGGATGGTCCATCTGGCCACCGTTCTCATCGATCTCGGATCGAGATGTCCGTGCTGCAGGTCCTTTCGGCGCTTTGTGTCGAAACCGCCACGAGCTGCTGGACTGTTGACATGGCAAGAACAAGCAGCTGATGGGCAGTTCCGCTGGAGACGCTCCGCACCCGGACGACGTCCGACCGGACGGGGCGGGGCCGGGGTCATCCGGTCTCGGGCCGGCGGCGCGCAGACGCGGCGCTACTCCTCGTCGGTCGCGCCGGCCTCGTCGTCGTCGGCTGACTCGGGCGCATCGATGGCGTCGATGACATCCGCTTCATCGTCGTCCGTCTCGACCACGCGCGCGATGCTGACGATGTGCTCATCGTCCTCGACCCGCATGACGGTGACGCCCTTGGTGGCCCGGTTGGTCTCCCGGATGCCTTCCACGCGCACCTTGATCACCCGCCCGGTGTCGGTGATGAGCATCACCTTGTCGGCCGGGTCGACGACCAGCGCGCCGGCGACCTGTCCGTTCCGGGCTCCCGTGCGGATGTCGATGATCCCCTGACCATTGCGATTCTGGATCCGGTACTCGGAGAGCGGGGTGCGCTTGCCGTAGCCGTTTTCCGTGATCGTCAGAAGCTGATGGGGCTCGTCTGCATCGATGAGGGAGATGCTCGCGACGATGTCTCCTGGCTTGAGCGCGATGCCGCGCACGCCTCGCGCCACCCGACCCATGTGGCGGACCTTGTCACCCGGGAAGCGGATGGACATGCCCGCCTTGCTCGCCAGCAGGACATGCTGGTCCGGCCGGGCCTTCCGCACCGTCAGCAGTCCGTCTCCGTCCGCGCAGTCGTATGCCCGGAGCCCGCTCGACCGGATGTTCTTGTAGGCCTTGAGCTTGGTCCGCTTGACCAGGCCGCCCTTGGAACAGAACAGCAGGTCGAGGTCGTCGACGTCCCAGTCGGCCACGCTGACAACAGCGACGACGTCATCGTCCCCGTCGAGCTTGACCAGGTTGACGATGGGCGTCCCGCGGGCATCTCGACCGCCGACAGGCAGCTGGTACACCGGCACCTTGAATACCCAGCCGTGATCGGAGAACACCAGCAGGTCGGAGTGCGTATTGGCGATGAAGATATCCTGGACGGAATCCTGGTCCCGGGTCTTCATGGCTCGTTTGCCGAACCCCCCGCGCCGCTGCTCCTGGTACTCCGTGGCGCTCGTCCGCTTGATGTAGCCATTGACGGACAGCGTCACGACCTGCTCCTCATCGGCGATGAGGTCGAGGATGGTGAGCTCGCCGGTCGCTTCGGTGAATCGGGTTCGGCGTGGGCTTTCGAAGCGCTTCTGGACGTCGCGGAGCTCCCGGCGAATCAGCTCCATGAGGACGTCATCCGACCCCAGGATTTCCTTGAACCGGGCGATCAGGCGTTCGAGCTTTGCATACTCCTCCTCGAGTTCCAGCCGCGACTGGTTCACGAGGCTGGACAGGCGCATCGCGAGGATGCGGTCCGCCTGGATCGGCGACAGCTCGAACCGCTGCACAAGCGCGATCTGGGCGGCCTCGGCATTGCGGCTGGAGCGGATGATCTCGATGACCTCATCGAGGTTGTCGAGCGCGATGAGCAGCCCATCGAGGATGTGCTTGCGGTCCTCGGCCTTCCGCAGGTCGTACCGGGTCCGACGAACGGTGACGTCTCGCCGGTGGCGAAGGTAGTGCTCCAGCATCTCCTTGAGCGTCAGCACCTGCGGCCGATTGTTCACGATCGCGAGAAGGATGACGCCGAACGTGCTCTGCAGCGCGGTGTGCTTGAAGAGCTGATTGAGGACGATCTCCCGGACGGCATCCCGCTTGAGTTCGACGACGACGCGCATGCCCTGGCGGTCCGACTCGTCCCGGAGTGCCGAGATGCCTTCGATGCGCTTGGTCTTGACGAGGTTGGCGATCTCCTGGAGCAGTCTCGCCTTGTTGACCTGGAACGGAAGCTCGTCGATGACGATGACGTCTCGCCCGGTCCGGGTCTCCTCGAACTCTGCGTGTCCCCGCACGACGACCTTGCCCCGGCCTGTGGTGTAGGCGTCATAGACACCGCGGTTTCCGTAGATGGTGCCGGCGGTCGGGAAGTCCGGACCCGGAACGAACTCCATCAGCTCCTCGACGGAGATGTCGGGGTTTTCCGACAGGGCCACGGTGGCGTCGATGATCTCGCCGAGGTTGTGCGGCGGGATCTTGGTCGCCATGCCCACAGCGATGCCGTCGGAGCCATTGACCAGCAGGTTGGGGTACGCTGCCGGCAGGACCGTGGGCTCCTCGGTCTGGCCGTCGAAGTTGGGCTGGAACAGGACCGTGTCCTTGTCGATCTCGCCACCGCCTCGCCGCTCGCCATCTTCGCGCAGGTCGCGCGGACTGACGAGGTACTCGGCGAGCCGCATCATCTTGGACTCGGTGTAGCGGTACGCGGCGGCAGGGTCGCCATCGACCGACCCGAAGTTGCCCTGACCGTCGACGAGGGGCATGCGCATGTTCCACGGCTGCGCCATGCGAACGAGTGCGTCATAGACCGCAGAGTCGCCATGTGGGTGGTACTTCTTGAGTACCTCTCCCACCACACCGGCACACTTCGAGTAGCGCGCGGAGGCCGTCATGCCTTCGCGGAACATCGCGTAGAGGATTCGGCGATGGACCGGCTTGAGGCCGTCCCGGACGTCGGGCAGGGCCCGACCGATGATGACGGACATGGAGTAGTCGAGGTAGGACGAGCGCATCTCGTCCTCGATCTCGACTGGAATGAGATTCCTTGCGAACTCGTCCACGTGCATTCCTGGGGCGCTGCCCGGCGTGGGACGGCTGCCGTCGGAGTGTCGACAGCCGGCTCATTGATCTCGCGCGGGTAACCGGTACGGCCCGGAATTTCATGCGGCCTTGTGCCTTGGCACCCTGGCACGGTACGACCGGTGCATGCCCTCCACCCCGAGCCCCCCGCGTCCGCCATGGTGGCGCGCCGTGGCGTTCGAGGGCGGCCTCCTTGTCGCGGCGGCGTCCGGGGGACTTCTGGTGCGTCGCTTCGTCTCGGATCGCCTCGACCTGCGGGACCTGCCGGGTCCGGGTGGCGTCAAGATCATCGCAGCACTCACGGAGGGAAACTTCCAGCGCGACCGCGCCACGGAGGTCATTGCAGGGGTGTTGCCTTGGTTTTCCGATGCCGAAGCGGCGAGTCGGGGAGTGTGCATGGCGGGTGGCGTACTCGCCGTCCTTGGCGCGACGCTCGCCGCCCGGGGGGCCGGTGGGCGCGCCGCTGCGGTCGCGACCGCGGCGCTCGCGGCCTGCTGGAGCCAGGCGGTCTACGTGTCGATCCTCATCGGGGCGGACAGCATCGCGATGGGCCTCGCATGGTTGGGCGCGGGGCTTGCGCTCGTGGGCCCGCGCCTGGGCTGGGGAGGCATGGCCGTCGTGCCGCTTGGACTGGGGCTTGCAACCCTCGCGATTCCCATCAAGGTGAGCGCCATGCCGGCCGTCGCGGTGATTGCGGCTGCTCCGTTTCTTGTCAGGCCCCACCGGTGGAAGCTGGGGATCGGGCTCGGCGTCATCCTGGCGGCATGCGGGCTCGCCGCGCGGGGTGTCCTGATGCCTGGGGATGCCGCGCATGTCGGGGCGGTGCCCACCCCGTCGCTCGCGATGGTCGAGATGGGATGGCAGCGTCTCCAGGGGCTGCCAGACGCCCACCCGGAGGGGTTGGTCCTCGTCCAGTTCGCGGGCGTCGCCGCAGCCGGTGCGCTCCTTCCGGGGCACGGCTGGGCGGGGCGCGTGGTCCTCGGGCTTGTCGGGTTTGCGGCGCTCGGCTTCACGGCCGAGACGGTCGGGACCCGGCTGCGCCCCCGCTTCCTGACGGCAGCAGCCTTGCCCATGCTCGTCCTTGCGGGCTGCGCGGTGGGCGTGGCCACGGACCTCGTGCGCCTGGCGATCAAACGCATCCTTCCGCGGCTGCATCGGGCCTCGGCTGCGCTGGCCCTGCTGGGGCTCCTTGCCGCCATCCCTGTCTGGCAGGACATGCTCGGGTTCCATGGCGCCTGGGCGCAATACCGTCTTGAGCAGCTGGGTACCCAGCCCGCTCGTCTTCCGTCCGCTCCGCCGGCCTGGCAGCATCACTACCGCAAGCTCGGGGGACTGGTGTTTGTCGACACCTCCGACCAGGGGGCGCTCGACCTTGTTCGCCTTGGCCGGGATGCGCCCTCCGGGGGTGCGGCCACGGTGCCGCTTCGCGACGCCCGGGAGTTCCATCTCCGTGCGGGCGCGGGCCTCGCGGGGAAGCCGACCGTGATCCTCGAGACCCGACGCTGCTGCAGGCAGGGTGAGGACCCGGGAACCTGCGCCGCCCGCGTCGTCCGGGAACTGGATGCCGCCGGCGCGAGTCTGCTCGTGCCCGTCCATGTGGACCGCACACTGCGGGTGCCGCGACCCCACCAGTCCTTCTGGCGCGCGCTCGAGGCCGCGGCGGCGGCTGCAGGCGGGCTCGAGCCGCAGGGGCACTGGTGGAAGGTCCGGCCACCCAGCGGCGTGGGAGGCGGCGCGTTGCCCTGCGGGCGGAACGGGCGGTAGCGGTCGAGGATGACCTTCGGGCAGAACGGAGGCGACGCACCCGTCGATGGGCCGCTTCCGGTGTCCGGGCCGCAGGGCTCCGTCCGTCAGCGTTTGCGAAGGGTGTGGAGCAGGGTCACGAGTGCGCGCTCCGTCCTGCGGCGCAGCCACACGGACAGCGCAGGGCCCAGGAACAGCCAGATCAGCGCATTGATCAGCGCCGGGCGCAGTGCGCCATCGACGCCTGCGAGTGTCATGCCTCCGCCAATCGCGACGGCGATCAACGTCGGACCGAACATCACGAACCACCGGAGCCTCGAGAGGCCAGAGAGATCCGATGCGAGCCGCGCCTCTGCGTCATCGACGTCGAGCACGATGCGGCCCGCGCCAAGCACCGGCTGCTGGCTGGCCGACAGCAGGTGCGGCCCCTGGGCGAGCAGGCGTCGTCCCTGCACGGTGACGGCAAATCCACGCGTGCCCAGCATGATTCGCGCACGTTCCAGTACGGCATCCGGTGCGGCATCGAGCGGCTGTGTCTCGTCGAAGAGCGTCTCGGTGAGTGGCAGGGGTGCTGCGGGCATGCCCATTCCTATCGCCCGATGCCGCCCGTGCCCCGATCGCGGGGAGACCCTGCCCGGGTTCACCGGCCTGCCGGGGCCGACGCCGCCTCCACCATCCGAGCGATCATCTGGCGGGTCTCGCCGACCCGCCGCATCCAGGGTCCGCCGCCCACGGTCGCCTGGAGGGCAGCGGCCTGGCTTGCGAGATGGCCGTCGAGGGACGCCAGCAACGCCGGCAGGCAGCCGTTTCGGATCGCGGTCTGCAAGAGATTCTCGAGCAACATGCCTCGCTTGCCGAATCCTGCGGGAACGCCGGCTCGCCGCCCCAATGAGCGAATGGATGCGGGGGTGAGCAGGGCGCCGGTGTTCAGCGGGACCGCGAGGAAGTCGGCGATCTGGCGCATGCCTGTCTTCGCCTCTTCCAGGATTTCAGGGACACGCGCGAGGTCGTCTCCGGAAGGCGGTCCGTCCAGGTGATCGACCGCCAGGGCCAGCGACAGCCGGCCCGCAGCAGCGTACAGCCCGCTGTCGACGGTCTCGATGGCGACCACCTGTGCAGGGAGCCATCGAAGCAGGTGTCGCCAGAGAAATGTGGCCTGGAGCGCCTGGACGTGCCGGGCCGCGTCATCCTGTCCGTCCCGCCAGGCGTCGGCTTCGGCTCCGCAGAGGTGTGCCAGGAAGGCCAGTTCACTGCCGATGTGGTCGGGACCGGCGTCGGACTCATCCGGCATGAATCCTCCCTCCGTCATGGCGTCGCGAACGGCGCGCGAGCAGGGACCTCCGAGGAGAGCCCGTTCGTCGAGGAACACACCCTCATAGGGAGGAAGTTCCTGGCCGAAGAGACCGAAGTGGGCTGCCATCGCGTCATCGTCGCATGCGGATGGGAGGTGGGGCGCGAGCGCATCGACCGCACGGAGGTGGTCCAGTCGCCGTGGCCCGTGGCGGAACAGGTCCCCGAGCAGGGCATAGGCCCGGCCCCGTGCGATGGCATGGGACCGCCGGTTCTCAGGCATGGCAAGCTCCGTGCCGTCGCGGGTCGTGCCCGAAGCGCGCGGGCCTGGGCATGGCGGTCACTCGTCGGGCGGGGATTCGGGAAGGCGGTAGGCGGAACGCACGGGCTTGAGGGGTCGCTTCAGCCAGTAGGGTCGGCGCGTTCCGTCGGGGCTGAAGCGGTCTGCGGGACGGGTGAGCGCGAGCCACTCCCGGTAGACCGCCATCGACTTCTTCGTGTCGACGTGAACGTCGCCATGCCGTTCCCCGGTCCGGGCCTTGCGGACGCTGACCGCCTTCTGGAGCCACACATGGTGGCCGCTGACCGGGTCTGGCTGGACGGCATGGGTGAGGTTCTGGTGCACGCCAACGTCTTCCCACCAGATCCGCGCCGTGTCCGGGTCGTCCGATTCCCACGCGGAGCCTCCCTTGAGCATGCGCAGGGTGTGCGCTCCGTCAGGCGTCTCATCGAGCTGGGCGAGCCCGCTCATCCCTCGGCTCACGCCGTGATCGTCCCGGAGGCGCCAGCGGCCGAGATGATGGGACATCGCGATGATTCCCGGCTTGATGCCTTCGGTCACCCAGCACTTGTCGATGAACCAGCCGATCCGGGTCTCCACCCGGAGGAGGTCTCCAGACGAGACGCCCAGCCGGGATGCATCTTCCGGATGGATCCAGACCGGGTTGGCATGGCTGATCTCATAGAGCCACTTGCAGTTGGCAGAGCGGGTGTGGATCAAGGTCGGAAGCCGGAAATTCGGCAGCAGGATCATCTCTCCCCTGGCGCGGTCGATCTGCTGGGGCGAGACATGGCTCTCGAGGGTCCAGGGGATCGTGTACTGCTTGTCGGTCCAGCCCCAGTCATGCAGCGTCGGCGTGAAGAACTCGAGCTTGCCCGAGGGAGTGCCGAATCCCCGACGACGGACGCCATCGATCTCGACGCCGCCCTCCGGCACCTCGGCCTCGTACGGTGTGTAGTTCGACGCGCGCACCTCGAACGCGCCGTACTTCCGCATGTAGGCCAGCGGACTGAGTCCCTCGGCGGCAGCCGCCGCTGGCAACCCGGGCACCGAGTGCTCGAAGATGTGTGACCAGTACTCGTCCTGCGTGACCAGCTCACCCGGGCGGTTCGGAGATTCGACCCAGTGACGAACCCCCAGGCTCCCGTCGGGATCCATGCGGCCCGTCAGCTCGACCCAGAACTCGTTCTCTTCCCAGACCTCTCCGGGGTTGGCCTCGTGGGTGAACCGGACGGGCTTGCCGGCCCGCTCGAGGGCGACCCGGCGGACCGGCTGGCGGAAGCCGATCCACATGCCCGCGTGGGTCTCCTGGCTCATGAGGTCGTGTCGTTCTCCAGCGTGACCCATCGGCAGTACGTAGTCAGCGAAGTAGGCCGACTCGTTCCAGGTCGGTGTCAGCGCGACGTGGCACTTGATCTGCTCTTCGTTGCGCAGAGACTTCATCCACATGAACCCGTCCGGGTTGATCCACATCGGGTTGTAGACCCGGGTGAAGTAGACGTCGATGTCTCCGCGTCCCTCCTCGAGGAAGTGCGGCAGCAGGA